>CAYWBF010000569.1:0-1501 GCA_964456085.1 uncultured Eubacteriales bacterium | reverse complement strand
ATTTTACAACAAAAAGCGAGCCTTTTTCAATTATTGGCTCGCTTTTTTTGTTTTTGTGGATGTCGTTTTGCAACAGCCCCTTTAGGCACTAGGCAAAAAACTTGCGCTTACGCGCTATATGGTGGGGGATGGTGCGCTTTGCTTACTCATCCTCTCACTATACTTATGGCCCTTTTTTTATTTTGTCCTTAACATGGGGTCCACTTTAACTTTATTGAGTCTGTTTAGACTCTTTTTTTATTGCCTATTTTATAGGGTCCATTTTATTTTGCAACAGCCCCTTTTTTATTAACATTGCAATTTTTAAACTACTCTAAATTAAAAGTTTATAGCCTAGTAGCCTGCAACTGAGCCTCAATGCAGAGCTTAGAAGCTTTAAAAATATGTTCAGATGTCATTGAATTTTCTGTGTTATTAAGGCAATCTAAAATCATTTCTCCAAAAAACGGAAACCCAACTTTTCCGGAAACGTTAACAAAATATTCCTTCTCGTCAGTAACAAAATATACATTGTCAGAGCGTAAATCTATACCAACGTTTATGTATTTTCTAAGCTCAATGTATCCTTTTGTTCCTAAAATAAACAATCTTCCGTCACCCCACGAGCCTAAGCCATTAGGTGTGTACCAATCCACCCTAAAGTAATTGGTTGCACCATTATCTCCAAGCAAAGTAGCGTCACCGAAATCTTCAAACTCAGGATATTGAGGGTTATTAAAGTTTCCTACTTTGCTGTGTAAAACCGTTGCGTCCTTAGCACCCGAAAAGTATAAAAACTGCTCTATTTGATGGCTGCCTATGTCACATAATATGCCGCCATATTTTTCTTTATTAAAAAACCAATCAGGTCTTGAAGGTGCATTAAGCCGATGAGGCCCCATTCCAAGTACTTGAACAACTTTTCCTATTACTCCGTCTTTCACAAGCTGCCCTGCATAAACAGCACTTTCAACATGAAGCCTCTCGCTAAAATAAACCATAAACCTGCGCCCAGTTTCTGCAGCTTTAACCTTAGCCGCTTCTAGTTGGCCA
Organism: uncultured Eubacteriales bacterium; assembly: GCA_964456085.1. GTDB lineage: Bacteria > Bacillota > Clostridia > Lachnospirales > CAYWBF01 > CAYWBF01. Next base: position 469 of record CAYWBF010000569.1, on the reverse strand, counting down.
AGAGTTGTAAACGGAGCCTTATCGGTAAAATAATGTTTGCCTGCCTCCATAACCTTAATGCCGAGTTCACCTCTTTGAGAAGTTATATCAGCCGCTGCAACCATTTGTATTTCCTTATCTTCTAAAATTTGCTCAAAGCTTTTTACTGCCCTTGCTTTAGGATACCTCTTACAAAATTCCGCAACTTTTGCTTCGTCAGGGTCATAAACATATTTTAGTGTAGCGCCTGCTTCCAATAAGCCGTTTACCATTCCATAAATATGACCATGCTCTAGCGCTGAAGCTGCAAAAATAAACTCACCCTCTTTGACAACAGGACGAAATTCTCCCGATGGCGCATAATTCATTCCATCACTTTTTTGTATTTCCTTCAAAGCAATCCCTCCAAAATTATTTTGCTTTTATTATAGCACTTTAGAAACATAGCACTAAACTGCTACGCAGTGGAAATAACAGAAGCAACTGCAAA
>CAYWBF010000568.1:0-1501 GCA_964456085.1 uncultured Eubacteriales bacterium | reverse complement strand
GTACCTAATACGGTTTATGGACAAAACAAGCTTGAAGCAGAGGGTATTTTAAGAGAAATAATAGATACTCTTTGGATTGTACGATTTACGTGGCTTTTTGGTTTGCCGGAAAAGGGCTGCGGTATGGCTGATAATATTTTATGGGGAACAATCAAAAGCATAATGGCACAAGAAACAATTTATGCTTCGCCCAATGAATTTAGAGGCATGGGCTATGTTAATGAAATGCTTGAAAATATAATTAAGCTTTTTGAGCTTCCCTACGGTACATATCATTTAGGCGCTGAAAATGACCTAAGCCGTTATGAAATAGTTGAAGAAATTTTTAATTGCTTGGGGCTTTCTCACCTTAAGGATAAGCTTTTGGTTATAGACAAGGAAAAGTATAAAGATAAAGCCCGTGATGTTAGACTTAGCACTAAAAAGGCTCAAGACTTAGGTATTCACTTCTCCAATTCCTTTGATGCAGTTAAAAAATGCATTGATGATTATTCCTTTAAAATTCAATAAATGAGGTAAAATTATGAAAATTTTAATAGATTCTGCAAGTTTTGATGCAATAGTTAAGCTTTACAACTATTTGCCTTTTGACGGAGTAACAACAAACCCTACTATTTTAAAGCAAGAGAAAACCGAACCACTACAACATTTAAAAAAAATTAGGGATTTTTTACCTGAAACCTCTCAGCTGCACGTTCAAGTAATTTCCAAAGCAGCAGAGGAAATGCAAAAGGAAGCACATTTTATTCTTAAAGCCTTGGGAGATGATACCTATATTAAGGTTCCTGTTTCCATGGAGGGTTATAAGGCGATGAGCCTGCTTAAAAAGGACGGAGTTAAAATAACTGCGACTGCCATATATAACCCAATGCAGGCATTTATGGCTGCAAAAGCCGGTGCTGTTTATACTGCACCTTATGTAAACCGCCTTGACAATATGGGTGTGGACGGTGTTAAGCTTGCACAGGAAATTCACAAAATGTTTATGTTGCATAATTTAGACTGTAATGTTTTAGGCGCAAGCTTTAAAAATACTATGCAAATTCAATACCTGTGTACCTTTGGCATAGGCTCGGTAACGGCGGCACCTGATGTTCTTGAAGCGCTAATAAAGCATGAAGCCACTAATACTGCAATCGAAAATTTTACAAATGATTTTTATGAGCTTTGCGGCGAGGGGAAGACTATGCTGCAAATGCAGTAAATTGGAGGAATTTTATGAGTAGTATTGAGTTTGCTGTCATTGGCTTTGGCTCAATTGCAAAAAATCATATTTTAGGAGCTTATGATGCAAATTTAAGGCTGGAGCTTCCGTTTTCAATAATTCCAAAAGCAACTTTAACCCGAAAGCCGCTTGAAAGCAGTACTAAGGAAATTAAAAATTATCAGGATTTTGACCGTTTGATACGGGAAGAAAAGCCAAGCTTTATTGATATATGCAGCCCTAATGATTCCCATTTGCAGTACATAGAGCTGGCTGCCGAAAATAATATTCCGGTAT
>CAYWBF010000567.1:0-1503 GCA_964456085.1 uncultured Eubacteriales bacterium | reverse complement strand
TTTTCTATGAAATTTCCATGGTAGATCTGTTTACAGAAAAATCTTTACACTCCCACCTTGTGTTATAACTTGGTGGCTTGTTTTTTGTCGTAAAACGTTTTAGTTTGCCACTGAGGCAGAGTAATATAAAAAAATAATAGCCACCTTCGCAGCATAACCTCTGCAAAGGTGGCTATTTTAATCATACTTAAAAATCCATTAATTAGCCGTTGCTTGATATTCCGGCTCCATCGTTCCGACCCGTACCTCAGAAACTACAGGACGATAATATGACCTGTTAACTAAAACCTTTTCTACCTGCACTCCGTTGTTAAATACATACTTATATAGGTTGTATTTATAACCAATCTTGGGTTGGGTGTCCACAATCTTTTGCCCAAGGGGCAGCATGGGGTCTTCAGTAATTTTTGCTTCCCCAGGCTCAATTTTTTCAACCAGCTCGGATTTAAACTCAAGAGTTCTTTCATTAGTATGTAACTCGTACCCATATATGTTCACGATTATTTTCTTGGGGCTTTGAGAGCTGTCTATGAAGCTTTCAATAAAAATAGGGTAGGGGGTGGTGTTTTTAAATTTAAGGTCAATGTAATTTCCGGCTAAGGTTGCATCGTAGCCGTAATCTAAGTATCCTACCTTAAGAGAGTGGTTTTGCCGCTCTACGATTTCAAGCTCTGCATATAGTGCGGCGTTGTAAAGTGTACTGGAAACCTGGCAAACACCTCCGCCAATATCATCAACAAACTTCCCGTTTATAATAACGGCAGCAGGCCGATAGCCGTTTTCATATGTACTAGGGCCAAAAGCATTGTTTGTTGAAAAAATTTCTTCGGGGTAAACAACGATGTCATTAATTTTGCTTATGGCTGTTTTAATGTTCTCTGTTCTTCCAGCGTCACCCTCAACAAAGGTTGTGAAGAAGCCGCCGATTAGGTTTTTGGCTTTTTCAAAGTCCTCCTCAAAATATTCGGGTCGTATTATGTTATATTCTGCAATTACTGTTCCGCCGCTTTTGTTGACAAGCAGCTCAAGAACCTTATCAGTGGTAGCTTCAACGTCCAGCTTTCTTCCGGACTTTTCCTTTGTGGTGATAAACTGGCCTTGCTTCCTGTCAATGGTTGCGTTAACTGGCGCAAGATACACCTTGCTCTCAAGCTTTGTGATTAGCCCCTTGGGGCCGTCGGCATCAAAGGTGTATTTAGGCTCCACATTAATTTCCAGTGGAGTAAGGTTAAGTGCTGTAATCAAATCGTAACGTTCCTTAATTGAACCTATGCGTGCATAAAGGTAGGCTTCATCTATAGCCGCAGAAAAATCCAGGCTGGCAGAAAAATCCTTAAAGCTGTAACTGCTTTGCTCCATTTTGCCTGTAGAGGCGTTTTCATATGACACCTCAATTTGTTTCGCCAATAGCGGCTGGAGAAATTTTTCTTCAAGCTTTGCTTTGGCTTCGGACTTGGATATACCGCCTACGGCTACACCACCTATGAAAATCTTGGGGTACAT
>CAYWBF010000566.1:0-1526 GCA_964456085.1 uncultured Eubacteriales bacterium | reverse complement strand
CGGATAGATTCCTGCTTCTGTGTCCCTTGGCTTGTTATTGAAATCTTAATTTCTGGATAGTCAAAAATTGAGACAGGAATAGTACCAGTAAAATTTAAGGCATTTTGAGTTAGCTGTTGGGTTTCGTCTCCGCAGCTCCAGTAAACGGTCATATCCCTTGTTATTTCCTTTGGTGACATGCTGATTGTTACCGGAACAGTGTAATCCTTTGGGCTTAAATCACCATAAGAAAAGCTAACCTCATCAAATAAGGAGGCTTGCCGTTTAAGCATAGCATCTATATTGCCGTAAATATCATTTATTTTGTTATCGGTGTTTATGACTTGCTGCTCAAGGCTTGAAATCCTACTTTGGGCTGCTTGCAGTTCATACTGCAAATTTTTTACCTTGCTAATATTGCTAAAATAAGAAAACAGAAAAATAAAGGCTAAAATTATTAAAAACACTCGCTTCTTGTCCATTTTTCTACTCCTCGCTAATTATGTATACGCTTATTTTATCATATGTTGTTAGTCTTTGGTAGCATAAACAGAGTTTAGCTAGGTTTTCTCATTCCATCAATTTCAAGATTATTGAATTTTATGTAGATTTGAAATATAATTTTAGAGCTACAAAAGCTAACTAACATAATGGAAAAACCGACTAATGAAATGACAAAGCAAGAGCTTTGGGGAATTTTTTTTAAATGCACTCTGGATAGGGATAAACGGCAGGTAGTAAATGAAATATTAAGACTAGCGGAGGCCATAGCAATGGCAGGAGCGTTGTTGCAAACCTTAAGCGAAGATGACCACACAAGAGCAAGGCTTATAACAGAATATAAGAATGCAGTTGATTTGCAAAGTAAAATGGTAAGTGCCAGACGGAAAGGCTGGAGGGAAGGCCTAGAAAAAGGCCTCATGGAGGGTTTACAGGAAGGCGAAAAAAAGGGACGATTAGAAGCATTAGGGAAGTAGCAAAAACCTACTAAAGTCTGGTATGACTGAATCCGATATCTCTAAAAGCACCGGTCTTACAATAGATAAAATAAAAAGCCTAATTACCCATAATTCGTGAAAAATGCTGTTACATTAAAACAAGGGATACGGTGTCCAAAGTCGTATACCTCAGACTGCCGACAAATGGCCTTTTGTGTTTACCTCAAGAGGCCAAATTTTTCAGTAAATCAGCGCAAGAATTGAAACCCGACGACAAAATCTCATAAAATAGCAAGAAAACAAACTCTTAGGAAACAGTCTGTTGGATAATTTTTTCAAATTCATGCACGCAAATAAAAAGGTTAGATCCATCTTAACCCTACGATAGTATGCCTAATTTCCTCTATCTGCTTTATATAATTTCCCCAAACATACTGAATTATCAGCTTTACGTGGTCTTTGCTTTCTGTGCATTTGTTTAAATACGGGCAATTCTTGCTTTTTTATGTTGGGATATTTCTCAATGAGACGTTTGTGGAGCGTTGGGAAAACCGTGGAGTCATGGAAGTTTCCGGCGGTGACTTCAAAATCTAAGATATAATTGTGTGC
>CAYWBF010000565.1:0-1532 GCA_964456085.1 uncultured Eubacteriales bacterium | reverse complement strand
GTGAGATTTCCTTCCTTACATACTTCGACAAAATATCGTAACTGCATCAGTCTCATACTATCCCTCCAAAAAACTTAATAGTTAATACTTATGATATCATAAAAAACAAATATTTTACATATGTAAAAATAGCATATAAACTGTTTACATTAAACAAATTAGTTGTTTGTATTTTACAAATAAATATTTTCTTTGTTTTATTTTTTTAAAATAGTATCTAATCAAAAAGGAGATGATGCACGCCATGTATCGTTTAATTACATTTGATATGTACTCAGCATTGCTGGATATAGAAGGAAGTGCTGTTCCACAGGTGGAAGCCGTCCTCAATCGTCCAAAGAATGAGTGTCTTGCATTTTTCAAGCTTTGGCGTATGCGCCAATGGGACTATGTGCTTTTGAGCAGCGTAATGAGTAGCAATTTTCTTACTTATAATGAAATCACTTCAAAGGCACTTGTTTATACTGAGAAAAAAATGGGAATTTCCCTAGGAGATTTTGAAAGACAATCCTTAATGAAAATATGGCTAAATTTTAAAGCATGGCCCGATGCAAAGGAAACAGTAGATTTACTTAAGACAAAAGGATATAAGGTTGCCATGCTGTCAAACGGTGATGAGGAAATGCTTAGATGTCTGGAAGCTTCCTCCGGAATCACCTTTGATTACATATTCTCAGCAGACCAAGCCGGTCACTATAAGCCTCATCCAGAGATTTATGCCATACCTATAAAAAAACTTGGGATTGCAAAAACTGATTTTCTCCATGTTGCAGGGTCACTGTTTGATATGATGGGAGCTAAAGCAGCTGGGTATGATTGTGCTTGGTCGAACAGATTTGGAGAATACACACTTGATACCAGGTATCAGCCAGATTTTGAAATACAAAACCTCCGACAGTTGCCGGAGTATTTATAGGAGGTAATATTATGCATGCTTTAGAAAAAATATTGGCAAGTCATGCAGGTGTAGAAACAGTTAGCACAGGTGAGATTGTTAACTGTAGTATTGACACTGCAGGCATTAATGACATTTATCTGCAGGTTGTACGCTCTTTTGAAGAAATTAAAGGGGAGTGTGTTAAAAACTCTGAAAACGTAGTTGTATTCATGAACCATTACGCACCTGCATCATCTGTTAAGCAAGCAGAAAACCAGAAGGCGTTCCGTGACTTTTGCCGTAATCAAGACATAGACAGAGTTATGGACATTAATGAAGGAGTATGCCACCAAGTATTGGCAGATAAAAGCTACTCCAAGCCCGGCAGTCTTATTGTAGTTACTGACTCCCACACTACAACTCACGGTGCATTCGGAGCTTTCAGTACGGGAGTTGGTGCTACAGATTTAGCATGTATTTTAAAAACTGGTAAGCTTTGGTTTAGAGTGCCTGAAATTCTTAGAATAAATCTAATAGGAGATTTACAAGAAGGAGTAAGTGCCAAAGACGTTATTTTGTACATAGTACATAGTACATAGTACATAGCACTAAACTGCTACGCAGTGGAAATAACAGAAGCAACTGCAAAATACCG
>CAYWBF010000564.1:0-1549 GCA_964456085.1 uncultured Eubacteriales bacterium | reverse complement strand
AAGATACCCCTGATTCTGCTGAACTCTTGGGTCTTTAAGTGGCGCTATTTCGTCAGCAGCAGTAGCTAGGCGCATAACACCCTTTTTATGTACAGTTCCGTCTGGGCTTAAATATCCTTTGGGCAATTCAAAATTAAATTCCGTAATTATACCTGTCACCATGCACCTCTTTCAAAGCTCTATATACATCACTTTATATTTTAACTCTTGTTAGCCCCTCATGAGCAAATTCCACAGACTCAACAGCTATTTCAGAAGCCGAGGCTTTTAATTCCGGGCCTGTATATTTGCATGGCCATGCGTTTTTTAGAACCCATTGAGCCGCTGCTGTTTCTCCGGCACCGTCCTTAAGTAAAGTGATAGTAATATTCTCTCTCCTGTATTTTGCTGGGTCACCAGATTTTATGTCTTCTACCCATTGGAATAAATCTATAGCATCAATTACGCCCTTTTTGAAGGTTATGTTGCTATATTTAGCAATACCGGGCTGCTTTGTTGCGGTTATATCGGGGAAATTCCCCTCTCTGTATTCAACAACCTCATAGCTTGCGTCAAATCCCGTTACATCGCTAAAGCCCGCTATTATAGTCCCTTTTGACTCAACCTTGAATCTAAAGTTTTTATATGGATACATGTTAAAATCTCCCTACAATTATTGTGCTCCGCCTGTTTTTTGTGTAATTCTGAATATTACGAATTCCGCAGGCTTTACAGGTGCTACGCCGATTACGCAAATTAGTCTGCCGGAGTCTATGTCATTTTGAGTCATGGTGTTATGACCTATATCAACAAAAAATGCTTCTGCCTCAGAGCTTCCTACCAACGCCCCTGTTCTCCAAACATCACCTAGAAACATTTCAATTGTTCTTCTTACTCTAAGCCAAAGTGATTGGTCGTTAGGCTCAAATACCACCCAGTTTGTGCTAGCCTTAATGGATTCCTCTATAAAAATAAACAGCCTTCTTACATTAATATAGCGCCAAAGGCTGTTGGAGCTTAATGTTCTTGCCCCCCAAATCCTTATGCCCTGACCTGGGAAGCTTCTTATTAAATTTACACCCTTTGGATTTAAAATATCCTGCTCTCCTGTTGTGTAGTTGCAGGAAAGTCCAATGCAGGCGCTTATTGTTTCATTGGCTGGAGCCTTATGTACACCTCTTGAATTGTCTGTTCTGCCATATACCCCACCTACCGAGCCTGAAGGCGGAATATCTATAATTGCTTGAGAAATAGGGTCTGACACCTTTAGCCATGGGTGATATATTGCGGCATACTCGGTGTCGAAGAAGTTTCTGTAGTTGATAATGTCAGGCACATTTTTATCATCTTTGGGCATGTCAAGTATAGCAAACCTACTTGCAAGCCTTTCACAATGGGCAACCAATGACAGCGCAACCTCAGGAATAGTAATACCGGGTACAGCCATTAAGCTAACCTCGTTATTGTCGATAAAAGCTTGGATACCGCTTCTTTTACCGGGGCCGTCGTCAGAGCCTATAAAGTCAGCGCTTGTAATAGAATCCTATGTTCCGTTGAAACCTCCAAAAAG
>CAYWBF010000563.1:0-1563 GCA_964456085.1 uncultured Eubacteriales bacterium | reverse complement strand
AAAAACCATAGAACCAAATTCAAAATCAACCTTGCTTGTATCTTCAAAATTCATATGTGCTAACCTCAATTATAATAGTGTAATTCCTGCGGACTCACATGTCTGCAGAGTTTTTCTGTCCCAAAGTGAAACTTGAACCTCTCCAATATGAGCGTTGCCCAAAAGGAGCATACATAAGCGTGATTGGCCAACGCCGCCGCCCATTGTTAGCGGTAGTGCGTCGTCCAGAACCATCTTGTGAAAAGGAAGCTCACGCCTGTCGTCACAGCCAGCCGCTGTAAGCTGGGAATCCAAGGAGGTACTGTTAACCCTTATTCCCATACTGGACAGCTCCATTGCCCTGCCCAAAACCTCGTTCCAAAATAATATATCCCCGTTAAGTTGCCAGTCATCGTAGTCTGGCGCTCTGCCGTCGTGGCGCTCGCCGTTGGATAGGTTGCCGCCTATTTTCATTATAAAGACTGTTCCCTTCTCCTTTGTAACAGCGTCCTCACGCTCCTTAGGTGTTAGGCCGGGGTACATGTCGTATAGCTCCTGGGAGGTTACGAAAAATACATCTTTATTAATATGGATTGATAGACCTGAAAATATTTTATTTATATGATCATTTGTTTCGCAAATTGCATTTACAATTTTTGTTACAGTTTCTTTTAAAAAGTTCTCGCTCCTTTGCTCTGGTGTAATGATTAGCTCCCAGTCCCACTGGTCAACATATATGGAGTGAATATTAGTAAGCTCCTCGTCACGGCGTATGGCGTTCATGTTTGTAAATAAGCCATTGCCTGGCAAAAAGCCGTACTTATGTAGCGCAAGACGCTTCCATTTCGCTAAGGAGTGAATAATTTGTGCTTCCTCTCCTGTTTCCTTTACCTCGAAGGAAACGGGTCGCTCTGTACCGTTAAGGTTATCGTTAAGCCCTGTCCCCGGATCAACAAACAAGGGAGCAGATACCCTTTTTAAATTTAACGCCTTTCCAAGCTTATCCTCAAAGAAGCGCTTAATAATAATAATCGCTTCCTCTGTTTCTTGAACACTTAACCTGGGCTTATAGCCCTCTGGAACAATTACGCTACTCATAATTCTCCTCCTCAAAAATTCTAAACTTTTGAATCGTAAATAATAAACGATTCCCAGAGAATCGTTGTAAACAATTCTCATATTTGAATCTTTCAATAATTTTTTCATTATAATATGAAATATTTTAGATGTAAACTCTAAATATGGCAATTGGGAAAATAATGGAGAAATTCTTAAGTATAGGAGTATGGGTCGTGAATTATGTCACTTAAACTTTTTCGCCACTGGCAATTTTTATAAATAAATCCGATATGTATGCATTGTCTTTTTTGTAGCATGGAATTTTTTTTAAAACTAAGTCTTATAAATAGATTTCAAACAAGTGTAAAGAGCAAGTAAATTAAAAAAAATCATAATCTATCCGAAAAATGAATATAAACAAATAAATAATATTTGCGTTTTTAAAATTGCAATGTTAAACTTTCATATTAAGAAATATTCAATAATTCAATCTATAGTATAATTTGCGGAGGCAAAGATGAAATT
>CAYWBF010000562.1:0-1565 GCA_964456085.1 uncultured Eubacteriales bacterium | reverse complement strand
CACCTTCCTCTGTTAGTGCCGTACCAGTCATACCGGCTTTTTTCTCGTATTTGTTAAAGAAGTTTTGAAAGGTAATAGTAGCAAGAGTTTTGCTCTCACGCTTAACCTTAACGCCTTCCTTCGCCTCAATAGCTTGGTGAAGTCCGTCAGAATAGCGTCTGCCGGGCATAAGCCTCCCAGTAAATTCGTCTACTATAACAACCTCGTCCTCTGCTACAACATAGTCCTTATCTTTATGCATGTTGTAGTTGGCCTTTAGGGCGTTGTTTATATGATGCTGTATTTCCAGATGGTCTGGGTCTGAAAGGTTTGTTATGGCAAAAAATTTCTCCGCTTTAACAACACCCTCTTGGGTTAATGTAACGGTTTTTGCCTTTTCGTCTACAACGTAGTCCCCCTCCTCCTTAATTTCCTCACGAGTGATAGGGTTAAGGGCGGTGTCCTCGTTAAGCAGACGACCTTTGTGCAGCTGCTTTACAAACATATCGGAAACTCTGTAAAGCTGGGTGGATTTTCCGCTGCTGCCTGAGATAATAAGCGGCGTTCTGGCTTCGTCGATTAAAACGGAGTCAACCTCGTCTATGATTGCATAATATAAATCTCTCTGAACCATATCCTCCTTGTAAACAACCATGTTGTCACGAAGGTAGTCGAACCCCAGCTCGTTGTTTGTGGCATAGGTAATGTCGCAGTTGTAATTTTCACGGCGTTCCTCGTTTGTCATGTCGTGAAGTATTGTACCTACGGTAAGCCCAAGAAACTTATGCACTGTGCCCATCCACTCGGCGTCACGCTTTGCCAGATAGTCGTTAACCGTTACGATAACAACACCCCTGCCCATAAGCGCATTTAAATATGAAGGAAGTGTAGCAACCAAAGTTTTTCCTTCGCCTGTTCTCATCTCGGCGATGCGCCCTTGGTGCAGTATTATACCGCCAATAAGCTGTACACGGAAATGTCGCATGTTAAGTGTACGGCGAGCAGCCTCTCTAACCACGGCGAATGCCTCCGGCAAAATATCATCCAACGTTTCGCCGTTTTGAAGCCTGTCCTTAAACTCAATGGTTTTGCCACGAAGCTCATCGTCGGAAAGGCGTTGCATGGCAGGCTCCAGCGACTCTATTTTGTCCGCTACGGGCAAAATACGTTTTATTTCTTTGTCACTGTAATTGCCAAATATTTTTTCGATTAATCCCATTAATTTGCACCTCAGTTTTGACTTAAATCTAAAGATACGATTGAACATTAGAACTGTCCAAACAAGCTAACTCGTTTTTACAGCTGCTACTAAAATAATGCAGTAACTTTTACAATAATACAAATAGTATAGCCTTGTAAGCTCTTACCTGATTTCGCCCGTCATCAAAAATACTGAAATTATACGGTTATTTTCAACACTTTTAATTTACGTTCGGATTTTCATATATATTAGCAGAAACCAGTTGAATTATGCAACAATTTTTTCAAAATTTGCCTATTATTACTTGGTTACGCATAGAAAATACAATAGCAATAAAAAAATTTGCTTTTGTAGTTGGAAATTTAAATATTTTGACATATAAAGG
>CAYWBF010000561.1:0-1566 GCA_964456085.1 uncultured Eubacteriales bacterium | reverse complement strand
TTTCCTTTTTGTTATATTCATCTATAGGTGTGCAAAGGCTTCCTACTAGGTTAACCTCCTCGTATTCCTCAGTGTCCTTCAATACCTCTATTTCATGTATCTGATTTGTAAAAACAGGTCTAAAAAATGTATTTAGTCCTCCTGCCACTACGGCGAATTTCTCCCCAAAGGAGGTTTTAACGTCTGTCACCTTTGTTACATAGCTTCCGCACTGGGCTACCAAGAACCTTCCAAATTCAATGTTAAGCTTTACCCCGTCATTAAAAAGCTGCTTAACACCGGCTAAGGAAAAGATGCCTTCACTTAGTGCCTTCATGTCTATTTCTTGTTCACTGTCATTATATGGTACCCCAAAGCCCCCTCCAAAATTTACGAATTTAATATTAAAGTGCTTTTGGAGTAAAACTGCCGTTTTTGAAATAATGTCAAAGTTGTTTATAATTAGCTCAGGGTCTAAAAGCTGGCTTCCAAAATAAATATGGATACCTGTCAGCTCCACGTTTTCAAGTGCCTTTATGTGGGTTACCTTTTCCATTAACAAACTAAGGTCAACGCCAAACTTACTGGCGCTCCCTCCCATAACTTCATAGGTGGAACGGGAAATTTTTTCGTTGGATACGTTTAGGCGCAAGCCTATCTCTAATTTTTTGGAAAGCTCGCCGCATATTTGATTGATTAATCCTACTTCGTTAAGGGAATCGGCAATAATTACCGCTTTGTCCATTGCGTTTATTATTTGTGCCTTAGTTTTCCCGGGTGCGCTGTAGTAAATACTTGAAGGCTCTACTAATTCAGCCGCCGCCTTAACCTCATTATGGGAGGCTGAATCAAAGCCAACTCCATTTTCCGCCATTACAGCCAAAACCTCCTTATTTGGATTGGCTTTTTGGGAAAACAAAATGTTAAAGCCCTCAAAATGCTCTTTAAGCAGCTTTATTTTATCCAGAATCACTGATTTTTCATAAATATACAGAGGGCAGCCATTATCCTCTAACAATTTTTCTATTTCGATTTTTGATAACATATTTTCCTCCGAGACTACAAGTTTTGATTAATTCCAGTATTTGCTGCTTACCCTCATTATATTTACTTTAAATTAAAGCGTCAATCTTTATGAATAAAATTTAATGCTAGTATAATTTGCGGCGCAAAAAAAGAACCTACGGGAATTGCCTTCGGCAAATCTCTGTAGGTTCTTTAAATTTATAAATATGGATTTATTAGTTTACGATAGTAAGCTCTGTGCTCTTATCGAAAACGTGAATTCTGTTAGTATCAATAGCTATTTTAATTTTCTCCCCTGTTTTAGCATTGGAGCGAGGGTCAACTCTTGCAGTAATGTTAGTTCCGGCGCATACAAGATATAAGTAAACCTCGGCACCAAGCATTTCTGTAACCTCAACCTCTGCTTCTACAACGCTTTCAGCGGAAGCAGAAATGAACATTTCCTCGTCATGTAAATCTTCAGGTCTAATACCCATAATAACTTCCTTGCCAACATAGCCGCCGTCTTGAACAGCCTTTGCCTTAACTTCTGGAAGATTAATCTTAAACTCGCCGAAGCAA
>CAYWBF010000560.1:0-1568 GCA_964456085.1 uncultured Eubacteriales bacterium | reverse complement strand
GAGGATTTAATAATGAAAATGATTTTCCTTCATTTTTGTCAATACTTTTCCCGCTTGTTGCTTTTTATTCTGCTATATTTGTCAACCCTGTGCTCATATGGCTCATTATTCGCCATTTCAAGGATACAAGCGACAAATATCGTGGGCTGAAAATTATTGCTAATGGTATTTTGTTTGTTATTACGTTATCAGCGTTGTTGACTATCTGTTACTATATGATTAACGCTTGATAAATTATTGAGGTAGGGTGGACTTCTAATTTATGCGTATTAATAATAGACCTCTTTCCAAACCTCATGTCATCATCTTTGCAGCTAATTTTCCATTTTGGCTGCGTCAGCGGCTCCTAGCATATATTCTGTCGAATATGCGTCGTCGCCGCTTCCTTGCAAAATGAAAAATTATCTCGCAAATCTGACGACAGCAGGTTTGGAAAGAGGTCTAATATTTAGAGCGCTGGATAAAACAGTCAAGTTTCGTAGGATAAGGATATCTTTCTATGCCTTATGCTTGATATGGAGTTCGTTTTATTTTCTCAATTGGTTTGTACAGCCTTGAAATGAAGGTTACATAATTGAAATCATTAAGCAAGCCACAAATCTCAGTAAAAAAATGGTTATTCTTCATATTTGAATATCTTAACTGGATATTGATACTTTGGTTTCATTACGGGGGCGGCAATCAGGAAAAGAATTATCCTACCTTATTTAGCAATACTTTTTTCATTTGTTGGTTTTTATGTATTTATGTTTGTTCAGCCAGTGCTTCTATGGGTCATTGCCCGTCACTATAAGGATAAATCTGACGACAAATTTCGCAAGCTAAAAATTCTCGTTAACGCTTGTATGTTTGTTTTCACGACAGCCGTACTGCTTAGGAGTTGTGGCTATATGTACTATGCGACATAAATTAAAGAATGCCTGTCCTAACATAGCCACCGTCAAAGATGATAGAAGTGAGGTCTTCACAATTTGGAGCTGCCAAGAACTGCTGAGGGACGGTTCTATCAAAAAGAACCGTCCCTCAACAGTACAGAGCGTCAGTTCCAAAATCAAGTATCATACTTCTGTCACCCCCCACTATTTAGTTCTAAACCCCAACCTCCAACATATAAATAAATGTAGCATTCATTTATTTAAGGAGGACATTTATGGAAACATTTGACCTTTACAAGGATATAAGCGAGCGGACGCAGGGGGATATTTACATCGGTGCTTCTGTTATAATAGGACTAAATTAGCGAATGCCTTTATTGAAGGGGCTTGGCGGTTTAGTCCTTTTTTTATGCAGTTTATAACTAAGACTAAAAAGGTTAGAAAATGGAAAAACAATAATTACTTCAAATTTGAGAGCTTGAACCCTTCTGCAAAACGAAAATTACCTTGCAATTTAAAAGACAGTGGGTTTGAATATCAGGTCAATGGCGTGTTCACACTATCTAAAATTCCCAGATTTTAAGCTTATTTTTCGTTACACGAGTCAAGTTTCGTAGTAATAATATCGGCATTGCAAGCAAATTTAACGTAGTATGAAGGTAAATCACCAAAGGATACGCTGAACTGTAAGTA
>CAYWBF010000559.1:0-1583 GCA_964456085.1 uncultured Eubacteriales bacterium | reverse complement strand
ACCACTCCCCTATACTACCCCAATGACAATATGCATATTGGGCATTCATATACAACGGTTATTGCAGATTCTATGACCAGGTACAAAAAACTGCGTGGCTATGACGTACTGTTTTTGACAGGCACAGACGAGCATGGACAGAAAATTGAGCGGTCGGCTGCCGCTAACAACAAAACCCCAAAGGAGCATGTGGACAAAATCGCCGATGCCACAAAGGTTTTGTGGAAGCTGCTAAACATTGATTATGACATTTTTATACGCACCACCGACCAGAAGCATATTGAGTGTGTGCAGAAAATATTTAAGAAGCTATATGACAAGGGTGATATATACAAGGGTAGCTACGAGGGCTGGTACTGTACCCCTTGCGAAGCCTATTTTACCGAAAAGCAGTTAAATGAGGGAAAATGTCCCGACTGTGGACGTCCCGTAGAGCTTACTAAGGAAAGCTGCTATTTTTTCCGTCTTTCCAAATATCAGGGCAGGCTGCTTAAGCATATTGAGGAGAATCCCGACTTTATTGTGCCAAAATCCAGACAAAATGAAATGATTAACAACTTTTTAAAGCCGGGACTGGAGGATTTGGCTGTTTCCAGAAGCTCCTTCAAATGGGGCGTGCCTGTAGATTTTGACCCGGGTAACGTTGTTTATGTATGGATAGATGCACTTTCAAACTATATCTCTGCCCTAGGCTACTTGTCCGATGATGATTCACTGTATCAAAAATTCTGGCCTGCCGACGTTCATTTAATGGCAAAGGAGATAGTACGTTTTCACTCTATCATTTGGCCTGCACTGCTAATGGCTTTGGACGTGCCGCTGCCTAAGCAGATTTTAGGTCATGGCTGGCTTATTTTTGATGGGGACAAAATGTCCAAGTCTAAGGGCAATATTATCGACCCTACAATATTGGTGGATAAATTCGGCGTGGACGCAGTTCGGTATTTCTTAATGCGTGACGTTTCCTTCTGCCAGGACGGAAATTTTTCCAATGAGGCTCTTATTCACAGAACAAACTCAGACCTTGCAAACGACTTAGGCAACCTACTTTCAAGAACTGTAGGTATGATTGATAAATATTTCGGAGGTAGCCTGCCCCTTAATCAGGTTGAAAGCCCCTTTGACAAGGAAGTTGTTGAGCTGATAGCCACAACCATAAAGTCTGCTGAGGATTTTATGGATAAGGTAATGTTCCCCGACGCTCTTACTCAAATTTGGGTGCTTATTAGAAGAATGAACAAATACGCCGACGAAAATCAGCCATGGGTGCTTGTTAAGGACGAAAGCAAAAAGGCAGAGCTTGCCAACGTGCTTTATGTTATGGCAGAGACCTTGCGAATTGTAGGTATTTTAATAAGCCCTTGCCTTCCAAATACTCCTAAGGAGATTAATAGACAGCTTAATATCACCGATGAGAATATTATGACCTGGGAATCTGCTAAGACCTTTGGATTGCTTCCTAGAGAGGTTAAGATTACAAAAGGGGCTGTTGTATTCCCTAGAATCGACCCTAAAATGCTTGATGAGCTTTCTGCTGAACAAAAGCCTAAAACTGAAGAACAGCCGGCCCAAAAGCCAGAGCC
>CAYWBF010000558.1:0-1590 GCA_964456085.1 uncultured Eubacteriales bacterium | reverse complement strand
TCGAAATCCTTGTCTGTTTCTCTGCGAATAATCATAAGTACCTAATACCGCCTTCCCGATGTGGGTTGTTAAAATTTCTAGCACCTACCGTTTTTGAACAATTCTATAATATCATAAATCCTTTCTTTAATAAATATTCAGAATAAGTAAATAATAAAATAGACTATTAATAAAGAAAGGTAGTGGATTATTGGAAACAATTAATATACACCCGGGTACGGCACTGAATTTTATTAAAACAGATAAATTTAAAATGACGGTAATAAATGTTTTAATCACCCGTCCGCTAAGCAGACAGGAGGTAACACTAAACTCCCTAATACCCAGCATTTTGAAAAATGAATGTGACAAATATGATTCACTTATGAAGCTTAACAAAGCTATTCTAAAGCTATGCGGTGCTTCCTTTGATGCTCAGGTAATAAAAAAGGGGGAGCATCAGATTCTGCATTTTTACATGGAAATATTAGGGGAGGGGTACAGGCCGGAGGATAGGCGAAACCTTTTTGATGAAGCCGTAAGACTTCTTGGGGAGATAATTTTGCGTCCTAAGGTAGAAATGGGTGGATTTTCAGAAAAAATCGTTGATATTGAGGTAAATAACCTTAGGGCTAAGATAGAAGGCAGAAAAAACAACAAGGCAGAGTATGCCAAGCTTAGAACAGTAGAGGAAATGTGTAAGCACGAGGCTTTTGGGGTTTATGGTGACGGCTATCTGGAGGATTTAAACAATAAGGATTTAGTAACCCCACGAAAATTAATGGAGCACTACCAAAAAATACTTAAGGAGTCGCAAATTGATTTCCTAGTAATAGGCAACGAGGATAAGGAGCAAATGATTTCCTCTATACAAGCTCATTTTCCAAAGCGTGAGGCACAGCCATACAATCCGCTGCCCTTTAGCCAAAGAATGCCTATGAAAATAAATCGTGTAGAGGAGCAGGAAGGTGGGGGACAGGGAAATATTTGTATAACACTTAGATGTGATGTGGAGCCTGCCTCAAAGGACTTTTATTCTCTATGTATAGCCAACGAGATTTTAGGAGGAAGCGGGAGTAGCAGGCTTTTTAAAGATGTAAGGGAAAATCAAAGTCTATGCTACTCCATTGGCTCTTTTATATATAGGTTTAAGTCGGTGTTATTTGTACAGTCGGGGGTGGATAAAGAGAATTTTAGTAAGGTTTTTGACGCAGTAGAAGGGTCTATAAAGGATATGCAGAAAAATGAGGTTTCTTTTGAGGAGCTTGAAGGAGCTAAAAAAGGCATGACAAAATATTTTACTGCCATAAAGGACTATTTAAACTCGCTAGGGGATTTTTATTTTACCCAGCGGCTTTTGGGAGACTCAAAAAGCACCATAGATGATTTTGTCAATAAAATTTCCTTGGTTTCGACTCAGGACATTAAGGACATAATGAATAAGTTAGAATTTGACACCGTATATACTTTATCTTAAGGGGCAGGCGTATGGAAAAAATAATTAAGAGCGAAATTTTAAAGGAAATTATGCATTGTAAAACCCTTCCCAATGGTATAAAATGCAATTGTCTACCAAAAAAGGACTATGTAGAGGGGCAGGCGCATGTTGCT
>CAYWBF010000557.1:0-1590 GCA_964456085.1 uncultured Eubacteriales bacterium | reverse complement strand
AGCGTTCTACATGCTTTGTGACAAGGAAAATTTTGGGGAGATTATATCAAAGCTGCTGTTTACTATTTTTAAAAAGCCTACCGCCGAAAGAATTATTTATCTTTCCAAATCCTCAAACATTATTTTTGAGAAGTTTTTTCTAGGTAAGGTGATTGATTCAGCTATTATCGGTTTTATCTTTTTTGTTATTTGTATATTCCTAAAGCTCCCCTACCCTTTACTGCTAAGCCTTATTATTGGGATAACAAATATGATTCCGTATTTTGGGCCATTTATCGGAGCTGTGCCTGTTGTTATTATTGTAGCCTTTAAGCAGCCTATGCTGGCGCTTTGGACTGGGTTGATTATTTTTGCTCTACAGCAGTTCGACGGCATTGTGCTTGGGCCAAAAATTTTGGGGGACTCCACCGGTCTTAAGCCTATTGGCGTAATTTTTGCTATACTTGTAGGGGGAGGTCTATTTGGCGTACCGGGTATGTTTTTCGGCGTTCCTGTTTTTGCCGTCCTAAAAAACATGTACAACGGTATTGTAAATAAACACTACGACCAAAAATACTATATAAATAAGGAGTAATGAAATGCATAACCCCAGAAACGGCAACAGATATTTTGCGATTTTGCTGCTGTCTATGCCTGTGTCCTCTCTACTGCTTGGTTTTTTAAACCATTTTCTCAAATTTAAAATTCCACTGCCGCTACTTTTGCCTATTAGCCACATTTTATATTTTATAATACCCTTTGTCATATACCTACTCATTACCCGTCAATCTATAAAAGCAGTGCTTCCTTTAAATAGGCTCTCCATAACAAATTTCATGCTCATTTTATTTATGTGTCTCTCCATTCAGCCACTTTTGATGTTTATTTCTGTGGTATCCAGCCTATTTTTTGAAAACAGAGCTGCTCAGCTTGCTACTGACTTAAACAGTTTTCCTCTAATTACTGCTCTTATGGTCGTATCCTTAACTCCGTCAATCACAGAGGAAATTACACTTAGAGGGGTAATCCTTACCAACTACAAGCATATCCCTATAAAAACAGCAGCCATAATAAACGGGCTGTTTTTCGGAATAATGCATTTAGACTTCCAGCAGTTTTTGTATGCCTTTACTATAGGGATTGTGTTTAGCTACTTTGTTTACTACACCAAATCTATATTCGCTTCCATGCTGGGGCACTTCATAATAAACTCCACCCAAACCTTAATCGCCTACGCTTCACTAGCCGCCGCCAAGGCAGCCGGAATTACTGAAATAGGTAAAGCCAGCTACACAATGGATGAAATGGGCGGAGCGATTGTAGCCATAGCAGTCATTGCCGGAATATTTCTACCTACCTTTATAATTTTGTTTACAACCTTCATAAGCATTAATAAACGAAAAAATATAATTGACGTACTGGATAGCAAAGAGGATTTCCACCCTGTACAGATTGGCTTATTTAATGAGAAGAAAATTATCGGCTTAGAATTTGCTGTTATAATAATTGCATACCTATTGAACATGGTTATGTTGTCAAGGTTTTAGCCCTTTAGCCCAAAAAAAAACCTGGGCTAGGGGGGGGCTAGCTCCAGGTTGAGGGGGGATATTA
>CAYWBF010000556.1:0-1592 GCA_964456085.1 uncultured Eubacteriales bacterium | reverse complement strand
CACCAAAATTCTCAAATACGTCAACCCCTTTATGTATTTTCTGAGCGGCTATAGCAATTTTCAGAATCATAGTCAGCTTCGATTTGTTAAATTGCTCTATAGTATATCATAGTAATCTCTAAAAATTCTCTAAGAAACTTTAAGGATTTTTAGAGATTTTTTTTATATTCTAAATACATAATAAAACAAGAAACCTCTGATTAATACTTGTAAAAATTTCTTGATAGCAAAAGAAATACTACAAGGTAGCGCTTCTTTTCTTTGAAGATTTTTTACATAGGCTTAATCAGCGGTTCCAAATTAAAGGAGATTATTTATGAATAGGTTTATTAAAACGGCAGTTGCAGTTTTTATGTGTGCTGTATTAATGGTAGGCTGCGGCGGCGCAAAAGACGGTGAGATAATAGACACCCAGGGGTTAAGTATTAAACAGGAGGTAGCTATGGGTAGATATATAGAGAGCAACTTGCAGTTTCCGGAGTTAACCTACTCCTATCTAATAAAGAAGGATAAGGAATTGGTTGTCTTTGGTATGGCTGATAAGTATAGAATTTTTTCCTCCGCTAACGGTGAAAAATGGGAGGAGGTTAGCAGTCCTTGGTTAGATGAGTTTGTGGATAGATATATCACGGCTTTTACATATGGGCCAGATGGGACGCCATATTTTATTGAAAAGACGCTTGAAAGCACTGGTGAAGATAGCGTAGTCATTAAAATTGATGAAGAAGAAGGTTCAGAATCTACTAACCAAGAGGTTTCAAGTATACTATATCATTTAAAAAATGACAATACTCTTGAAAAAATACCTTTAAAATGGCCTAAGCATAACTATATTTACCCTGTTTGCTTGAAGGTGATGCCTAACGGAGATTTTTTGATTTTGCAGGTGGGCGTGGGGGTAGATAGGTTTGACAAAAACGGTGAGTATATTATGACCTATGAGCTGCAGACGTTTAATTCTGAGGTGGAGCTTGCTGTATACGGTAACATTTTTGCCGCTATGGACGAGAAGCAGATGGCTGTAGTTGTTTATAATATTGAAACTGGAGCTTTGGAGAGAACTATTCCATGCGGGGAGATTAGTGGAGATAGCTTAAAGCTCTTAATAGAGTTTGGTAAGGACGGCGCATTGTATATAACCAGCTCCAAGGGGATACACAGGATACCTCCTAACGGCAGCAAAATTGAGGTTGTTGTGGAGGGAGATATGACTTCCTTGGGCTTGCCCTCTTTTGTGCCAAATAAAATGCTTCCAATGGAAAATAATGAATTTATAACACTACTCATAAGCAGAAGCGGAAGCCAAGGGCTGCTAAAAAAATATCAATTCTCCGAAACAACTCCGGCTAAGCCCAGCAGTGAAATAGTGGTGTATATGCTGCAGGAGAATCCTGTAATCAGACAGGCGGCAGGAGAATACCAAATGAACAACCCAAACGTAAAGGTAACACTTAACGTAGTCATGAGTGAGGACAGCAGTGCAACAAGGGCAGATATAATTCGGGTGCTGAATACGGAGCTATTAGCTGGAAAAGGCCCAGACGCATTAATACTTGACAAGCTGCCCATAAACTCCTTTATCGAAAAAGGTG
>CAYWBF010000555.1:0-1592 GCA_964456085.1 uncultured Eubacteriales bacterium | reverse complement strand
TTGGTACAAGCCAGAGGTTACCTTTTTTCAATGCACCGTCTATCTTTCCTGCATTACAATAGATAGTGACCATTCTGCCGGTCACACCCCATTTTTCGCCAGCTTCTTTTACGGTTAAAAAATCAATCACAAGGCTCACCCCAACCTACAACTTTTCTATTATATTATATTTCAAATTGTCGAAAATTGCAAGTAGAGAAATGTAAATTTTGTTTAAATACGTTTATACAAAAGCGATTGCCAGGCCATATTTCTTCGCATACTCCACCGTATAAAATGTCCCGCCCGATTCCTTGCGCAAATAAGCAATACAATACGATGACAAATCCACAAGTTTTCGATTACGAGTGTGCATACAACCACGATAGTATTTCTCGGAAGTATAGATAACCTCATCAGCATTTTTAAGAATAAAATTGTATTTGCTTTTGTCTTTTTCATTCCAGCCGGTTGTTTGTGTTTTACATGGCAGCACCAACACTAATCTTATGTGTTGGTGCTGTGTTTTTATCCTTAAAACAGTCTGCGCAGCAAGCGTATCAAAGCCGAGCGCACCACCACAACAAAAGTGGTTTACCCCTTTTGATATTAGGCTCAAAACTTCACATTCGAGATTCGATGTAATTGTTAAAAAATCTTCTTGTGGGATATCACGATGTCCTGTAAAACAACAAGTTAGTTCTTTCATAATCTTTCTCCTCATAGGCTATATATAGCCTAATAGTAGCATATATAGCCTATAATTTGCAAGGCTTTCGGGTAGACTAAATATAGACTACACGAAAGAAGGGAAAGACAATGAATACAAGAATTGCTGTGGCAAATCGTTTTCAAGAGCTTTGCGGTAAAAAAGATATTTCAATAAACAAGCTTGCAAACCTTGCGGCTATCCCACCATCAACTCTTAAAAACATTTTATATGGTAAAAGTAAGAACCCCGGTATTGTGACAATTAAAAAGCTCTGCGACGGTTTGGAGATTACGCTTGGCGAATTTTTCAGCACAGTAGAGTTTGATATTTTGGAGCAAGAAATAAAGTAACGAAAGGAGTGAAATATATGGCGTACATTTGCTTAACCTGCTATACGATATTTGATGATATGGTTGAAGAGAAACTGGCTGAAAGAATAAAACCGGCGGCACGTTGCACTAACAAAGCTTGTAAAGGAAAAATACTGCAAATTGATGATTGCTTAACCGATGTTATTATTGAGCTTAATAAAAAAGGTTACCGCACATTTATGTGTTGCCAAGGGCATTCTTACGACGACCGCCCCGATACGCATATAGGCTTTTACACACTACATGACATGCCGGGGAAGGCTCCTAAAGAATTTTCCGTTGAGACTCCAAATCCAATTGTTAATATATTTAGAAAACGTTATCCAGAAAATCTATAAAGCTTTGATTTGCAAAAACAAATTTGCGATACCGTTAAAGACTTAATCGACTGGGTACAAGAGCTACCAGACAACCCAAATGAGCCAAGTCAACCCTGGTAATACAAAATCAGAAGCGAAGCGGCCATTATTAAGAGTTCAGTAGTGGCAAGCAATGCACAGGTATATACATCCTGTACTTTTGCTTGTTGA
>CAYWBF010000554.1:0-1595 GCA_964456085.1 uncultured Eubacteriales bacterium | reverse complement strand
GAAAAAATTTATAGCGACCTTGCTTCTAACCTCCCTTTTTAGCACCTCCGTTTTTGCACAGGTTGGGGATATGGGATTTTTCGGAGGGATTTCCGAGGGCAGACGTTTGCCAAAAACTACCGCCCTTCTTTTGGAATCCACAAGCACGGCAAAAAAGAAAAACGAAACTGCTTCCTATGCGTATAAGGAGCATGTATTTTTAGACGGAGCGCCAACAGTTTTTGAAGGATTGCTAACAGTAAAGGCAAACGGTGGTATAACCGATGCAGACAAAATGGGTAAATACACCGAAACCTATCAAGTAGGAGCAAGCAATACCACAGGCGCTACAAAAATTGTGCGTACAGTGAATTTTGATGTAAGCTGGCGTAAGGAAAACAGCCAGATAATAAAGGACTACGAGGTAAAAACCTGGACGGAAACTATTACCACCGAGGCAGGGACATATACCCTCGATCCACGCCAGTCATATTTTGTGGTGAGTATAATTGAAGATGCGACACCGGGTGTTAAGTATTATAAGGGCAACACCACCGTCAGAGGTGTTTACACCTTTGCAGAGGCAGGTGGTGGTGGAGGCGGCAACGCCACTCCTGCCACTACCACCCTTGATTCCGAAAGCTCCTTTTATGGATTTAGTAGCGCATGGTCAAGTATAGAAACCCACAGAGTAAACGCTACCGTCTCTACCGATGAATGGCAGATGCAATTTCAGGTTCGCCCAAGCGTAAGCGTAGCAAAGACGCTGCAATATTCCAAAAATGAGCCTACAGCCATTAGCTTCGCCGGTAATTATCAAGAGGTAATGACAAACCTAAGCGGAGCAAACTATGATATTTTCGTAAAGCCCCAGAAATTCTATGATGTAGATTCCTCTGGAGGAACCACCATTGCTAAATACAATACCTTTGAGCAGCTTAAAGCTCCTGACTTGACGTTTCTTAAGGGGCATTTTGCCGAGACGGATATTAGCAAGTTGTTTAGCATGAATATTTTGGAGGGCGAGCCTAAGTTTTATGTTCCCGGTCAAGCTATTACAAGAGGTCAGTATATAACCGCCCTTGTAAAGGCGCTGAAAATCCCCGTAGAGGAACCAGCTGCGACTACAACCGCTAAAGCAAAGACTCCTCCTGTAAATGTTGTTTTTACTGATGTTTTGCCTAACAGGCCGGACTATAAATATATTATGGCAGCTTACAAGGCTGGGTTAATCATAGGAAAGGACTCCTCCACCTACCAAGCAGATGCACCAATTACCAGACAGGAGGCGCTTTCTCTAATGCTCCGTTCCCTTGGGTTGGAGCAGCTTGGACTTGATCCGACGCCTATAACACCATTTGTTGACGACCACAAGGTAGCCCCTTGGGCAAAGCGTGAGCTTTACGCCGCCCAAAGAATAAACCTTATTTACGCCGACGAGGACGGAAACATTAACCCTACCGAAAGGGTAACAAAAGCAGAAGCGGCTGCGTTGATTAATCGCTTGATAAATTATATGCGTGAGGAAATGCTTGTGGATTATGGCGAGCATATTGTAAATTATAGTAATTAAGGCGTATTTGAAACTGATATTTTACACTAGATATAGTCTAACA
>CAYWBF010000553.1:0-1602 GCA_964456085.1 uncultured Eubacteriales bacterium | reverse complement strand
TTTGAATTATTCTTAGAAAAATGTGCAGAAAAATGCAATATGTGTTATAATATATCGTAAGTTCGGCGAAAAGGAAAAGCCGCTATAGCGGTCTAAGCTGCGAAGTAATTTGCAGTACAACTATCATATCTGAGAGAATGCGACCTATGAAACAGCTAAATCTAAAGTATATAAAGTTTTATATCTTAATAATAATATTCATTTTGCTTTTTCTATATTTACAAATCTCTGTAATTTTTTATAAAGCGCCCAGCTTTAATGAAAAAGCCGATGCCATTATAATTTTGGGGCATTCCATAAGCGAAGGGTACGAGCCGTCCCTATGGCTGGTGGAGCGACTTGAACGAGGCCTTAGCTTATATAATGAAGGATTTTCGGCAAAAATTATTGTAACAGGTGGCAAGGGTACAAAGGACGGAGTAGCCGTAGCCAACGTTATGAAGGGTTGGCTCGTCCAAAAGGGGGTTCCTAAGGAGGATATAATCGCCGAGGACAGGGCAGGTAATACATATGAGAATTTTAAATTTACAAAGGAATTAACCGAGGGCATGGATATTGGCTCTTTAATAGTTGTGACAAACGACTTTCATATGTATAGGTCGGTTTATATAGGAGAGCTTTTTTTTGAAACGGTACATGCCTCCCCGGCTAAGGTTAACTTTAGTGTAAGAAAAGCGCTTGCCTACCTAAAGGAGCCTTTTTCTCTAATGAAAATATACTTTATGTATATATAGTATTATTAACCAAATACCGGAAATTATCCTATGGAGCTACGATTATAAATATGGAGGTGGTTTTATTTCACGTTTTAAATACCAGCTTATTTCGATTTTTTTTGTAGTAGCATTAATGTTTGTTTTCTTGCAGTTTCAGTCATATAAGGAAGAAATGGAAAATAGAGCTGTTCAAACTCCAGCTCCGGCAATAATAAATCAGGTAAAAAACGAAAGCAGTCCAGAGCCGAAGAAAAAAACCGAGCAGCCCAAAGCCTCCTATACGGAGTACACAGTAAATTTATTCATATCCCCCGAAGCAAAATCTGTAACAGGGGTTGAAAAGGTAAAGTACACAAACAACACGGGCATGAGCCTTGATAAGCTGTATATGAACCTATATTTGAACGCTTTCAGCGAAAATTCGGCTTCAAAGCCATACTTCCAAAGCTTTGAGAATAAAATTTTTAGTAAAACCAAGGATTATGCAGAGCTGAATATTCTTGATGTAACAATCGAAAGAGAGTCGGTGCCCTTCATTGTGAAGGATACTGTCTTAGAAATAACCTTGCCGGAGCCGTTGCATTCCGGGGCAGAGGTCAATCTTGCAGTTAATTTTGATTCTAATATTCCAAAAATCAGTCACCGTACAGGCAGCAATGACAATGCACTTTGGTTTGGCAGTTATTTGCCTGTTATGGCTACCTATGATGAATACGGCTGGCATACGGAACCGTATTATCCTGCCGGTGATCCGTTTTATAGCGAGATTTCCAATTACAACGTTACTATTACCGCTCCTTCAAATTATTTTCTCGTCACCTCTGGGGAGGCTACCTCCAAAACGTATTTTGAAGGAAAAACAACAACAAGCTTTACGGCTAAGCTG
>CAYWBF010000552.1:0-1605 GCA_964456085.1 uncultured Eubacteriales bacterium | reverse complement strand
GGTAGATACAGCATTATTACAGAAAGGTCAATAAGAAAAAACACAATAAGCCACAAAACAGGCAGACCTCTTCTATAAATAAGCCGAAGGAGTAAATAAGCCAACGTCAAAACAAAAAAGCCCAACACGGAATTGACTAATGTACCTCTTATAAGCTCTCCGGTGGATTTATTATAAGCTAGAATAAAGCTGCCTATAAAATGCATAACAAATATAATCAGCTCTAAATTTCTCAAATATCCCCTTCTGTCCTCGCCGAAAATATTTTTTAAGGCATAATAAATAAATAAAAAAATTAGAAGGGTGGAAATATAAGTTGAAGCTGTTACAGCTAAATTAAAAATAGGTATCCCTCCTTCCAATTTTTTAAACGTCTAAAAATACCATTGACATACGCATAAAGAAAGATATTATAATGATTGCCAGATATATCTATCTTGAATTATAAATTTCATTAAGGAATATGTCAAAAAATTTTGCAGAAATGAGGAATTATAATGAAAAAGGAAATTTATTTAGCCGGAGGTTGTTTTTGGGGAGTTGAGCAATATCTCCAAAATATAAAGGGCATCACCAAAACACAAGTAGGCTACGCCAACGGCACAACAAAAAATCCTACTTATGAGCAGGTATGCAGAGAAAACACAGGACATGCTGAAACAGTATGGGTAGAATATGAGGATTCACAAATATCCCTTTCCGGTGTTTTGGATATGTTTTATGACATTATTGACCCTACATCTGTTAACCGACAGGGAGGAGATACGGGGGTGCAGTACCGCACAGGGATTTATTTTACACATGATTCAGACAAGGAGATAATTCTAGCGTCCATAGAAAAGCTAAAGGAAAGCTATACAGCTCCCATTGCAGTGGAGGTGCTGCCATTGGATAACTATTACCCAGCAGAAGAATACCACCAAAAATACTTAGACAAGAACCCAAATGGATACTGCCATATTAGCCCAGAAAAATTTTTACAGGCAAAAGCAACCCATAAGTAAAAATAAAAATTTGTTTGTAACCTACTAGATTGTACGGACAAACAAATTTTTTTTTATGATTAAAATGATTAATACACAAAACGAAAAACAGCTATATGCACAAAATTGCAAAAAAATTTAGTGGATTTTTTTCATACTATTATTTTTGCCAAAAAAATAATTTTCTTACATAATCCCAAAAACAAGCCATTTTCGGCCAAAATTCAATTAAGCAGCATGTTACAATTGAGAATCATATATGAACGAATTAATATTTTTTGTTGACAAATATTACAATTTATTGTTAAAATGTCATATGCTTCACCATAAAGCTAAAAAAAGGAGGGAATCTTTATGAAAAAAATTGCAATTATTTTATCAAGCTTATTAATCCTGACAGCATGTTCTAACACAGCAGCTCCAGCTCCTTCTGCCGCACCTGGCGGTGCCGCTCCGGCATCAGCTGCCCCTGCCGCTTCTGCTGCGCCAGCTGCCCCAGCAGCTCAGGCTCCTACAGCTTCGGGCAAGGATACCTTAACAGTAGCTCAAGGTGCTGACCCAAAATCCCTTGACCCACAAGGTACAAACGACCAACCTTCATCTAGGGTTATGAAGCAAATTT
>CAYWBF010000551.1:0-1610 GCA_964456085.1 uncultured Eubacteriales bacterium | reverse complement strand
TAATTCTTCGGGAGTATCTTACTTAGTTGCAACATCATAATCATATCCACAAAAAATCAAACCACCTAGCACATTTCTCTTTCATAATCAGGGCATTATTTGTCCTGAAGCAGTTCTATATGTGCCAAACTCATTTAAAACAGCTTCTGTCATTGACTCAGGGCAGCCCTTACTAATATACTCTACCACTAAATCTTGAAATTGATTGGTTCCTACTCCAAAAGCGCTTGGCGAATTATAGGCTAACATGCTTAATCCATCAAATTGATTTGTTGATAATCAAATATTATAGTCAAATGCAATTAAAACAGTAGTGAACAGCGTCATCAAAATCCTAGTAGAGAGCAAGAACAGAACAAAGTTTATTCTTGAGCCAAGCCCAGAAGTTTTCAATAAAATTAAGATCTGGAGAATAAGGTGGTAAGAAAAAAACGGTATGATCATATTTGGGGGCAATATAAATAAGCCTCTTCCTTAAATGAAAGGCGCGTTATCCATTACAATAACGGAGTTGGAAGGGATTTCATGCAAGAGCTGGGTTTCAAACCATCCCTCAAATAGTAAACTGTTCATTGTACCTACCATCATGCTGCAACGGAGCTAGAATTCTTTTCCCATCTTTGTGGCAACAATTCCGACTCTACGGTACTTTTTACCGCTAATATAGCTAAGTACCCGTTCACCCTTTTTGGCATAGCAGTATTCTCGGTGTAAGTAAGTATTAATACCAGTTTCGTCTATGTAAACGATGATATCTTTTGGTATTAGGGGCAGTTTTTCAATAAAGTCCGCTACTTTTCCTGGGACTTGTTCTTTGTAACACTTTGTCTTTTTTCAAGCTTAATACCTAAGCGTTTAAGCATTCTACATATGGTGGACTGTGCACAACCAAAGTGTTTTTCCTTTTCTTTTTGATAAGCGTCAGGATTTATTTTTATATAGTCATCAAGCTATCAAGCGGCACTTTAGAGCTGTATGTTTTATGTTTTCGCTTCAGATTTCCGGTTTTACGGTTTCTTTTTACCCAAGTGTTTAGCGTATTTTCTGATATGCTAAATACGCTGGATGTCTCTTTGAATTTGTGACCCTTTTCCAAGTATTCAATTGTGCGCTTTTTAAATTTTATATTGTAGCGCATGGCTCGATTTTACCATACATTACTACACTTTTATATGGATTTTACTATAACGGTTGAAGCCAATTTACCTTCTCTTCACGAACTGTGTATAATTACATGACTTATTATATGTATTTATACACTTGTTTTTCGAGAAAATATTTTAAAAAATAGCTGATTTATAAGGTTTTTTGTCTATTGGATTCATCATGTGTATAAAATTTTCGGAATTTTAGGATATTACATTTTACTACTAATTACTTGCTATATCTATAGGTACATTATGAATTACACTTTTCATGTGATTTGTTCAAAAATATTGTTGCCTTTGGGTGTTTTTTCCAATATACTTAATGATAACAAAAAGTATCATTTCATGAGTTTACGACTGATTGTAAATAAGTTTTACAATACATTTTCAGAAACTCACTTAAGCCGTGTGGGATTCTGAAAATGTGTACAACTAATTCCCAAGCAGTCCCTTAGCTAACTA
>CAYWBF010000550.1:0-1616 GCA_964456085.1 uncultured Eubacteriales bacterium | reverse complement strand
ATAAAATTGCCGACCGTCAATTACGAAATCGTAATCCTTTCCTGTGGACGTTTTATTTTCAGTAAAACCACCACCAACAACAGGCTTCATAAAGCCAAAACTTGTCTTTATGGCAGAATCGGAGGAAACATTGCCTGTCATGGAAAAAGTAAAATCGTTTACTGCACCTGCTTCCTTTGACTGTAGAATAAATTTTCCAGTTGCTGCACTATAAGAAAAGTTTACATTATCAAAGGTAGTATTTATTTGATCCATAAAATCTCTTATCGTAATACTATTGCTATTATTGATTACTAAAGAGCGATCTACACCGTTTTGAGTAAATTTAACCGTCATTTGTGTATCAGTTAAAGAAAATACATCATTTAATCTAGCGTCAAGATTAAGACTTCCGTTAGTTTTTTGTGTGTTTGTTCCAAATAATGGGTCAGGTCTATCCGAAGGCGGAACTTCAACTAATGTTCCGTCTGTAGTGCTTCCAAAGCCCAACACATCTAGTGCGTTAAGCACTGTATTACCTAAAGCATCTGTAGTCTGCCTTGAAAGCAAAAGAAAACTGTCGGTAGTATTTTTTGTTTCAAAATAGGCTTTGTTATTAGAGTCAAACTTTACTTCGATATGGTCCTTTAGCTCCGTAATATTTTGAATAGCCGCATTAATTTTAGATGCAATAACAGTATTTGTATCAGTATCGTTATAATTAAATCTTATTATGTGCCCATTAATAGCAAATTCAGTAGATAATCCATTCCAAGCGGTTTGACCGGTTTGAACAATGGCAGTTGCCGAATCACTTTTAGCTGATTCCGCAACTGCGTTGGAAATGGTAAATACGTGATTACCAGGTGATTTAAAGGATACGTTATTACCGTTAGAAGATAGTCCAAAGCTTATTTTTTGTTGGGTTGTGGTTCCTTCTGTGCCAAATACAGTTTGTAGCTGATTATTAACCTCTGCTATGAAAGCAGTAGAATTAGCAAAACCATTGGGGTCTTCTGTACCGTCAAGACGCATTGGTTGGACATGAATGGTCTTTTTTACTCCGTCTAATGTAACATCAAAAGCTCCGCCATATTTAAAGGAGTCATAAACGCTGCTTACACTAGCCCCATCAACAGGAAGCTGTAGCCTGCCGTTAGACTCATAAACAGCCTTACTGGCTAATTGATTAACCTTAATATTAAACTTAGCAGAAGAACCACTGGTGGGCACAACGGAGACAGCATTACTGGTATTTCCATTTTTATCGGTAATACCAGCCTTGTTGTTAGCAAAGTTAGCTGTGTTACGCATGTTTTCTGCAGGATTGGCATAACTTAAGAATTTTCCTTGGAAGGTACGAAGAGAGTCAGCCACACCTCTGTATGCTTCCTGCTGCCAAACCAGCAATGTTCTACTTCTTTTTAGCTTATCATATTTAATGGACTCTGCTTTCATAAGCTGAGTGACCATGGACTCAACATCAAGACCGGAGGTTCCGGTAAAACGCATTGTTTTTGTAAAGCTTGCCATAAAATCACATCCTAATTAAATATTCCTACTGGATTTATTATCGTCATAATTTCTTGAAAAAATTATAGTCTATTTCACATTGTTTTTTTATTTTGTCACAAATC
>CAYWBF010000549.1:0-1617 GCA_964456085.1 uncultured Eubacteriales bacterium | reverse complement strand
GTGCAAACAGTGTCCTACAAGTTTATTAACTGAGAAATAGGCTATATTAGCATATCCAGCTTTGAACGTGTGACCTTCGACCAGTTTTCCGTTGCTCTTAACGAGCTTTTAAGAAAGAATGTAAAGGGACTTATTATTGACGTAAGAAATAATCCCGGCGGCTTGCTTGATGTTGTTGTTAAAATAGCCGACAGAATTGTACCTGAGGGTCTTATTGTGTACACAGAGGATAAGCAGGGCAGGAAAAAATATGAATACTCTAAGCCCGACAAGCTTGAAATTCCTCTCGCAGTGCTTATAAACGGAAACTCTGCCAGCGCCTCAGAGGTTTTGGCAGGGGCTATACAGGATACAAAGACAGGGGTTTTGGTGGGTACCCAATCCTTCGGCAAGGGTCTTGTACAAAATCTTTACCCATTGTCAGACGGCAGCGCCATTAAGGTGACAATAGCAAAATATTATACCCCAAGCGGCGTATGTATTAACGGAATCGGCCTTACCCCAGACCATATAGTAGATATGCCCGATGAGCTAACCTATAAAATAAGCGATATACCTGTAGAAGAAGACCTACAGCTTATGGAAGCACTTAGGGTAATCTCAAAATGAATCAATACCCATAATTAAATAAAACTTATCCGCATTAAAATTAGGCATATTCAAAATAATACTTCTCTTTTCCCTTGGCAGGCTCGCCCAAAGCTCATTGGCGGCCTGCTTAAAGGGAATTTTTTTTTGTACACCTTGGCTCCATACAACAGTGCGTATTTGGGATAAAATATTGCAGGCTTGGGATGCCTCCCATTCTTTTACGGTAACAAGGGTAGGCTTGTCAAAAAACAACAGCCCGTTATTATTTGTACAAAAGCAGCCGCAGTTGTAGCTGGACAGGTTAAACCACCCTGTATTGTATGAGCCCATATTGAAGTCGCCTGTATTATAGCCGCCTTCGTTCCTGTTGCCTGTGTTTCTTTCGCCGGAGTTATAATCCCCCGTGTTAAAATCGCCATAGTTAAGAGAGCCTGTATTGTAGCCCCCGGAATTATAGCTGCCTACGTTACCAAAGCCGAAGCTTGCGCTAGTTAAATTTTTTGTCATAATTACCCTCCTTGACAGAACGTATGTTCGTATAATAATTGCATTTTGCAATAATGTCAAGAACAATCCATTGCGTTTTGCAATAATTTTCTTTACAT
Source organism: uncultured Eubacteriales bacterium (assembly GCA_964456085.1). Classification (GTDB taxonomy): domain Bacteria; phylum Bacillota; class Clostridia; order Lachnospirales; family CAYWBF01; genus CAYWBF01. The sequence goes on along the minus strand of CAYWBF010000549.1, from coordinate 421 downwards.
TTTTTTGGAGGGTAGTTATAATTAATAAATCAGCAACTACTGTGAGGTGATTATTTATGAGCGCAGATGAAGACGCAGCATTGTACGATGCCCTAGGCAAAAAGCTGGCAAAGCTTAGAGAAAAGAATAATTGTTCCCAGCAAAGGCTTTGCAACGTGCTTAATATTCATCAATCCACCTATGCCGGATACGAAACAGGTATTAGAAAAATCCCCTTATCTGTTTTGAAAAAGCTTTCGGACTACTTCCAGGTTTCAGTGGACTATCTGCTGGGGGTTTCAGTTGACAGCAAAAATACACTTAGCGTTGCGGCACACCACGACGGCGATGAGGACTGGAGCCAAGAGGAGTTAAAATATCTGGAGCTGGCAAAAAGAATGATTTTGGAGCAAAGACAAAGAAAAATGTAATAAGGGTGGAA
>CAYWBF010000548.1:0-1618 GCA_964456085.1 uncultured Eubacteriales bacterium | reverse complement strand
TTGTACCTTCGATAAATTCATATAAAATATACTGTAAATCATTATCAATTAAAAAATGACTTCCAGTGATGGTGCGATAAATCTTTGGTACTCTAATTCCTTTGCTAATAAGATGTTCCATTAGTTCGCTTTCATTCTCAAGATTGTCGTTTAAACCCATTTCTTTCAATGCGTACTTTTCAGTCGCTGATTTTAGCAAATATACTTTCCCATCATGGTCTGAAATTATTTCAATTGCAGCAATTTCTATATTGAAATAATGGTTTACTAATTGAGCTAATCTATTGTACATACAATCCCCTCCTAGTTATATAAAAAATCTTCTATTAGGACATTATACCATATTTAACAGCTGAGTGGCTTTTTATATAAACACGAAAGCGGCTTTTTAATGCAAATAGTAAGAGTGTTTTGCGCCGAACAAGCGCAGCACATGATGATGAACTTATACAGAATTGTTGTCAGTAGATTAAATCAAAAAAGGAGAAAACCATTATTAACTCTACAACCATCAACCTTACCATTTCCGTGGACAATGACGGACAATTTGCTGTAAAAGTCAGTGAGCAAAATAAACAAATTCTGTCGTATCACGAGCTACAGATAAAAACACGGCGTATTTCTAAACTAAAAACCTCTTATCAAAAATTTGCCTATATGGGTGTCGGTATCGACCCTTGTTATGAGGGTATCTTAATATATCTTGAACAACAACAAAACAAATAATCTCATAAAAAAACTTGAAAGGAGCGCATATATGTCCGAAAACACAAGCACAACCGTAGAAAAGTTAAAAGAAATCACCGACAAACTCGAGCAAGGTATTAAAAACCTTTTCGAGAGTGAGAAATACAAGGAATACCTTTACGCTATGTCGAAATTTCACAACTATTCTTTTAGCAACACACTTCTGATAGCAATGCAAAAACCCGATGCAACCCTTGTTGCCGGATATTCCGCTTGGCAGGACAAATTCAAACGGCAAGTAAGCAAGGGGGCAAAAAGCATTAAAATTCTTGCTCCTGCTCCTTACAAAACTGTTGTAGAAATGGAAAAACTCGACCCTGCTACCCAAAAACCAATTCTTGATGAAAACGGTAGACCGTTGACTGAACCAATGGAGATTGTAAAACCGTATTTTAAGGTAGCATCCGTATTTGATGTGTCACAAACATACGGTGAACCGCTTCCGGAGCTAGCAACCGAGCTTATAGGCAATGTGCAAAACTATGAAATGTTTTTTGAAGCCTTAAAACAGACTTCGCCTGTGCCAATAACCTTTGAAAGCATCACTGACGGTGCAAAAGGCTATTATCATTTAGAGGATAAGCGTATCGCCATAAATGAAAACATGAGCGAATTGCAGACCGTTAAGACCGCCATTCACGAGATAGCCCACGCAAAACTACACGATATTGATGTTAATAATATCAAAAAAGCCCCCGTTGATAACCGCAAAGACCCTAAAACAAGGGAGGTTGAAGCAGAAAGTGTTGCGTATACCGTATGTCAGCATTACGGCATTGAAACATCTGATTACAGCTTCGGCTACGTTGCTGCTTGGAGCAAGGATAGAGAGCTTTCGGAGCTTAGATCATCGCTTGAAACAATACGTCTT
>CAYWBF010000547.1:0-1621 GCA_964456085.1 uncultured Eubacteriales bacterium | reverse complement strand
TACTATGGTGCTCCAAAACAGCGTCATTGCCCAGCCTAGCTTTAAATATCGAAGCTGTTTGCTCAATTATGCTTGTATATGGTATTACATAGATAATTCTTTCAAGCCCGTGCTTTACTGCATGTTTTAAAGCAAAAGCAAGTGAAGCATAAGTTTTGCCGCCGCCTGTAGGTACGGTCAAGGTGTATACACCTTGCTCATTTTCAGCTAGGCTAAGGCATCTATTTAAAATTTCTGTTCTTTTAATATTAAGGTAACCGGCAGGTGCTTTGGTAAGCTCGGATAAAAAATCGTCCAGCTTATTTTTTATGGTTGCTATAGCTTCAAACTGTCCACGATTTTTGTCACCCTGCATAAATTCCTCTGTATCTAAAAAATCAGCGTCAACTAAAGCTGAAAATAACATTCTAATAAAGAAAGATAAGCTAAACCCTAAATCCGTCTTACTAATGGGTTTGATAGGTACAAACAGCTTTGACTGCTGTAAGGCTATTTCTGTCTTATATGCTGAAAAATCCTCAATCGTATCATTAAAACTTGCATACAGCGTTCCGTCCTCTAAGGAAGCCGATGTGCCGCAGTCCTTAAGACCGGAATGGTGGCTGGAAATCACATAGGCTAAAGCTTTACCTATAGCAGAGCCAAAAATTTCAACAGCAACTCGACCTCCGGCGTAGGCATGGGTCACTCTTGCTTTATCACCTTCCAGCCTTCTTTGGAATTTAAGTGAATACTTTCCAAAATCATGGAGTAAACCGCTATAGTAGCCAAATTCGCCGGCATTGAATTTCACCGAAAGCTCCTTGGCTAACAGAGCCGTATTTTCTAAATGCTGCTTAAGAGATTGATATTTGCCATCTTCTGTTTTATGGGCGTAGAACATTTTTCTCATACCTTCTTTTTATGACTCGAATAGTGTACTCTAAGTATATTTTCTCATTTTTTGTCGAATATTGCAATAATTTTTTGATTATTTCTATAGGTTTATGACTGTACAAAAAAAGCGGCTAAAGCCGCCTTTTTGTTTTAACATACAGAGACGTTAAACAGTTACCATTTTATTTGCAATCTTGTCAAAAAACAATTTGTCATGCTCTACAAATAATATTGTAGGCTTAAACTCTGCCAGCAACTCCTCAATTTGTATACGAGAGTAGACATCAATGAAATTAAGGGGTTCATCCCAAATATGCAGGTGTGTTTTTTCGCATAGACTTTTTGCTATGAGCACCTTCTTTTTTTGCCCACCGCTAAAGCTTTCCATATTTTTTTCAAACTGCACTCTCGAAAAATCCAGCTTACGCAATATAGCCTTGAAAAGACTTTCGTCAATGCCACACTCATATGCAAACTGTGTCAAAGAGCCGTTAAGATAAGAGGTGTCTTGGGAAACGTAGGAGATTTGCAGTCGGCTTCCCTTGCTAAGGGTTCCTGTATAATTAAGGTCATAGCCGCAAATTAACTTAAGAATACTGGACTTCCCAGAGCCGTTTTTTCCGCTTAATCCAATTCTGTCTCCCCGCTCAATGGAAAAGCTAACGTCTTGACAAGCTGCTTTTTCTCCATAAAAAATGGATATCTTGTCAAGATAAACAAAGCTGCTTGCATGATAGGGGAGCTG
>CAYWBF010000546.1:0-1626 GCA_964456085.1 uncultured Eubacteriales bacterium | reverse complement strand
GGGGGAACTGTGTCATTGTTTGTTTCTAGCATGGCTGTGCTTCCGGTCGAATTGATACAAATTTCTACTCTCATAAAATCGCCTCCTTTTAGTGGTTTAATACAATAATAACGCAAGCTAAGTGCTTACGTTATTTATTGTAACATTTATAATTTTCCAATGCAATAAAATTTATGAAAAGTGAGTAATCATCATTTATTTTATTGTACCCACAATCTTTAAATTACCGCCGTCTTTGAATAATCCAGAGCAGTTATATTTCCAAGTTCCTTTTGATAAAGATATCTCTTTTGTTATATTTTTTGAGCCAATAGAAATTCGCTGTTCTTTTCCATTTGGGTCAAATAAAAACAAATCAACCGTTCCGCCTTTAATACTAGATGTAGAGCTAATTGTCAGTATTTGACCGGCCTTGGCCTTAAAACTGCCTGAGTGAACTACGTTTTTCCCATTGTTGCTGGTAAGTTGAAAAAACGGCTTTGTGTCAGAGTTATTAGCAGGTGTGCTTTCTTTAGCTTGCGACCAAATACTATAAGTTGTACCATTTAGTTTACTAATGTTTATGTTGCCAATAACATTGTATGGGTTATTAATGCGAATAATGTAACAATAATATGTGGCTGTGTCATAAACTTTTGTTCTACAAATAAGTTGGGATTTTTCTGATTTAGATAGAATAACGCCACCACCTAATTTGCTTGGGTCTACCCTACTCTCATCGGGCTTTGGGACATCTGATATCCCTTGAAGTTGTTTCATAATTTCATCATCGTTTAAGCTGTTTTTTGTAAAAAGCATTATAACTGAGCCATTACCGCTACACTGCAAATTTGCAGCTAAAGTATCGTCTTTTGTTAAAGCATACTCTCCTAAGCGCTCAACAAAAAAATTAGTTTTTGATGAAGTTGCCTTGGATTGTTGTGTGGATTGTGCATTTGAAAGCAGAGAAACAAACACATTACCCTTTATTTTATCCTCGTTAGCGGGAACGATAAGTACGCTCCAAAGTCCTTTTGTACCTTTGAATGATTGCTGACCTTGAAAGGTTGTTGACTGTTCACCCTGATATACAGTTTTACCGTTGGGGTCTACCAGCCTAACGGACATTTTGCCTTGTGACAATGTATAGTTTATATCTAAAGTAATCGGCTCATCATTGTCAACCATAACAACAGTGCGTGTCATCATTCCATCTGCATAAAAGGGGCCGAAACCTAAGAATGGTTGACCGTCTTCTATCTTGAAAGCACCGTTTTTCATTTGACTTATAGTACGGAACACTTCGGAATTTTTGTAGAGGTACTCTAATCTAGCAGTGTTTGTCGCTTGCGTAATAGGCAAAGTTTCCTTGATTATAAAATCGTCTTTGTTCGCATTATACGTTTCATTCAGCCATTTTATTTCCTCGGACAGTTGCTTCTCGCCTGTGTTTCCATAAATTGTTGAAGAAGTCGTTGTACCGTCTTTAGCCTTTGCTGTAACCATTAAGCCATTCGCTACTTTTAACTGGTCAGGCGAATAAACTTGCGGTTGTTTTGAAACTTGTGCAGACGAAAGTAAAGATATGCAAATACTACCACTTAGCCTACTGTCCTTACTGTCAACAACGCTAATCACACTCCAAAG
>CAYWBF010000545.1:0-1634 GCA_964456085.1 uncultured Eubacteriales bacterium | reverse complement strand
TGAGGGTGTCGGGTACGAAAGCTTTGTATCGCCGGAGGTGTTTTGTCCTGTTTTTCTTAAGCTGGTTCGTAGAGCGCTTGTATTTGCAAATGCTGATAAGGAATATGTAAAGCTGTGGGATAACAATACTATTGTTGATTTCATCGAATTAAGCGAATATATAACAGAGCTATGCAAAGACAAAAAGCTCGTTCTTCTTATTGATGAAGTAGATAAAACCTCTAACAATACAGTATTTCTACAATTCTTGGGAATGCTTCGGGAAAAATACTTGAATCAGGATTTGGGTATGGATTACTCTTTTCATTCTGTAATACTAGCCGGTGTCTACGACATAAAAAACATCAAGCTCAAAATGATAAACGAAGGGTTGATATCGCCAAAAGCGACCGAAGGTAAGATATACAATTCCCCTTGGAACATAGCCGCCGAATTCACCGTTGATATGTCATTTAATCCCGCCGAAATCGCAACAATGCTTTACGAGTACGAGAATGATTACAAAACAGGAATGAATATTGCGGATGTATCGGAAGAGTTGTTTTATTATACCGCTGGTTATCCTTTTTTGGTTTCACGTCTGTGTATGATTATTGATAAGTATCTTAACAAGAACTGGAATAAGGACGGAGTCACTCTTGCTGTTAAAGAACTGCTTGGTGAAAAAAATACACTTTTTGATGATATATACAAGAACCTTGAAAATAATAAGGAGCTGTATGATTTACTGTACGGTATTTGTATCGTAGGTGAAAGTGTGTCGTTCAATTATGGAAATCCACCGATTGATTTGGGGTATATGTTCGGCTTCCTCAAAAAGAGAAACGGGGCTTATAGCGATACTAAGGTAAGCAATAGGATTTTTGAAGCGTTGATTTGCAATTACTTTATTTCTAAGGACGAGATCGGTAACAGAAGAAGAAAGAGCGGTGTTATTTTATCTGATGTTGTAAAAAATGGACTCTTTGACATGGAGCTGTGCCTGTGTAAGTTTGCTGAGCATTACAATACGATATTCTCTGAGAGAGATATACCTTTTTTGGAACGTCATGGACGGCTTGTGTTTCTCACGTATTTGCGTCCGCTTATTAACGGAATCGGTTTCTACCATATTGAGAGTGAACTGATTGATTTGCGACGAATGGATATTGTTTTGGATTATGGTAAAGACCAGTTTGTTGTTGAGTTGAAAATTTGGCATGGTTCAGCCGCGCAGCAGTCCGCCTATGAACAGCTTGTGGGTTATTTAGATAAATTGGGGGCGGATACAGGTTATTTATTGACGTTTGACTTCAGGGTTGGGGTTAATAAAGAGAGGAAGGCTGAGTGGGTAATGGTTGGGGGTAAGAGGATTTTTGAAGTGGTATAATCAGGAATGACTATATACAGAGCCTAGAAAAAGCACATAGTGACTCGAAGGATTTTGAATTCCTTGTTGCCGAGAGGGTGCTTGAAAGCTACTTGGAAATGGCGAGATTGTTTCATATTGAGTTAATTGTTTAGTTAGAATGATGTTGGTTGGTATTTTTTTTAGTGGTTAGAAAATTAAGTGGTGAATTTGTCTAAATAGCGATATTGCGCTGCTGCAAAATAAAATTTTGCAGCAGCATTTTTTTTATAAAAATTCTATAAAG
>CAYWBF010000544.1:0-1642 GCA_964456085.1 uncultured Eubacteriales bacterium | reverse complement strand
ATATGTAGGCAGAGGGTTTGCCATTCCACACGGTACAGGAGACGCTAAAAAGGCTGTTAAACGCTCGGGCATAGTCGTTATGCAGTTTCCACAGGGCATACAGTTTGATGATGAGGTTGCCTATGTGCTGGTTGGTATTGCAGGAAAAGACAACGAGCATCTTGACATTATCGCTGGGCTTGCCTCCGTTATATCCGAGGGAAGCGACGAGGACATAGAAAAAATGCATAAGTCGTCAGACGTAGATTTTATTTATAAAAATATAAGAGGTGAATAGCATGAAAACAAAGGCTGTAAGGCTTTATAACGCCGGAGATTTAAGGCTTGAGGAATTTGAGCTTCCACAAATTAAGGACGATGAGATATTAGTTAGGGTGATTTCGGACAGCGTTTGTATGTCTACATATAAATGTGCAACACTTGGCAAGGCACATAAAAGAGTACCTCAAAACTGCGACACCAACCCTGTTATAATCGGACATGAGTTTGCCGGGGATATAGTTGAGGTTGGGGAAAAATGGAAGCACCAGTTTAAGCCAGGTACAAAATATGCTCTCCAGCCTGCCCTTAACTACAAAGGCAGCATGAACTCACCCGGATATTCCTACGAATTTTTCGGTGGAGCAGCTACCTACACAATTATTCCTCAGGAGGTTATGGAACTGGGATGTCTGCTTAACTATTCCGGTAAATCCTACTACGAAGCCTCTCTTGCAGAGCCTATGTCCTGTGTAATCGGTGCATTTCACGCAATGTACCATACCTCTATGACGGATTATGAGCACAGAATGGGAATTGTTGAAGGCGGAAGATTTGCAATTGTTGCCGGGGTTGGCCCAATGGGCTTAGGAGCTATAGACTACGCTTTACATAGCGATAGGCGTCCAAAGCAAATAGTTGTTACGGACATTGACGAGGAAAAAATTGCTAGGGCAAGGAGAATTTTCAGCAAAGAGGTAGCGGATAAAGCTGGAATAGAGCTTATTTTCGTAAACACTGCCAATATTGACGATCCTGTGGCTTATCTAAGAGAGCTTACTAATGGGGAGGGGTTTGATGATGTGTTTGTGTTTGCACCCGTTAGGCAGGCTGTTGAGATTGGGGATCAGATTTTAGGCAGAAACGGCTGCTTGAACTTTTTCGCAGGCCCCCAAGATACAAAATTCAGCGCTGACATAAATATGTACAACATTCACTACGGCTACACTCACGTTATGGGCACCACAGGCGGAAACACTGATGATTTAAGGGAATCCTTAATGCTCACTGAAAAAGGCGCAATTAATCCGGCTGTTATGGTAACCCACGTGGGAGGCATTGACTGCATTGCCGAAACAACCCTCAACCTTCCCAGCATTAGTGGAGGTAAAAAGCTTACATACACACAAATTAATATGCCTCTAACTGCTCTTGATGATTTTGAAGCCTTGGGTAAAACAGATTCACGCTTCAAGGTATTGGCTGAAATTATTGGTAAGAATAATAATTTATGGTGCTTAGAGGCAGAGGAGTATTTGTTGGCTAATTGGAAATAGAGAATATTGCTTATAGCAATTTACTGCAAGGATAGTCGAGTAGGAGGCTACCCATTAATTGAGTAATCGACCTCTCACACCACCGCGCATACTGTTCGGTACACGGC
>CAYWBF010000543.1:0-1647 GCA_964456085.1 uncultured Eubacteriales bacterium | reverse complement strand
CCTTACCTGCTCCATTTGTTAATCCGCTCACAAAATATTTTTGAACAAAAGGATAGATAAGGATTACTGGCCCTGTAGCCAAGACAGCAGTAGCCATTTTGATGGACTGCGTGGGAAGTGAAGTAATGTCTACTTGAATACCTTGGCTTATAAGCAGCTGTATATTGGCCATGTTAACCATTCTTTGCAGAAAATATTGAAGCGTAAATTTTGACTCCGTTTGAATATATAACATGCTTCTGTACCACTGATTCCAGTAGTCGAGAGCCAAAAATAAACCAATGGTGGCCAGAGACGGAATGGCAAGAGGCATAAAAATTTGCCAGTATATTCTAAAATCACCTGCACCGTCAATAGTAGCAGACTCATAGAGTGAATCTGGAATCGCCTTCATGAAGTTTCTCATTAAAAATATAGACCAAGCGCTGATGATACCGGGCAAGATAACAGCAAGCAGATTATCTTTAAGACTAAGGTATTTGACTATAAGAATATAATTTGGGATAAGTCCACCGCTAAAAAGAGTTGTGAAATAAATAAAGAAAGAGAAAAAATTTCGGTATTTAAAATCCTTTCGATTTAATACATACCCGGCCATCGACATGAAAAAAAGTCCTAACGCCGTACCCACCAACGTCGTAAAAATTGTGACTCCATAAGCGTCAAAAAGCTTTTTGGGATTTTCAAGAAGGAATTCATAGGCGCTAACAGTAACAGCTTTTGGTATAAGCTTATAACCCTCACTTAAAATTTCCTTTTCGCTCATAAAAGAGGATGTTACCATTAAGAGGAACGGAAACAGACATAGTACAGCAAACAAACCGACAAAAAAATAACAGACTATTTTCAAAATACGATTTTCCATAGTTGCAGCTTTTTCAACCATAACGGCCCCCTTAAAACAAAGCATAATCTGAATCAGCCTTACGAACAAAGAAGTTGACTGATAAGACAAGAATCAAGCCAAACACTGATTGATAGAAACCAACGGCTGCACCCATTGAGAAATTAAATTGCCCGACAAGTGCTCTGAAAACATAGGTATCAATAATATCAGTCTGTGGGAACAAAACAGAATTATTTCCGATAATGTTATAAAACAAATCAAAGGATCCTCTTAAGATTCCTCCTAAGCCAAACATAATCAGAAGGATAAAGGTGGGCTTTAAAATCGGGAGGGTTATGTATCGTATACGCTTAAAATTATTCGCACCATCAATATAGGCCGCCTCGTAAATTTCAGTACTTATACCTGTAATTGATGCAAGGTATACAATCATACCATAGCCCGTGGTTTTCCAGACATTAAAGGCTACAATAATATACTTCCAAATTCCGGGGTCCGAATAAAACTCGTATCGCTCAAACCCCAAGGACGTAAGTGCTGTATTGGCAAAGCCGTAGTTATAGTTAAATAGATTGTATGCAAAAATACCGACAATGACCATGGAAATAAAATGAGGCAATAGGATTACTGATTGTGATAGCTTTTTAAACAACTTCCCTGATATTTCTGAAAGCATGACTGCAAAAATGATTTGAACAAGGTTGCCTAAGCCTAAAAAAACAAGGTTATAAAGCAAGGTGTTTTTTGTAATGTTCCATAGCTCCCCATTTTGAATTAAAAACTCAAAGTTTTTAAAGCCT
>CAYWBF010000542.1:0-1648 GCA_964456085.1 uncultured Eubacteriales bacterium | reverse complement strand
TGCATTGATAACTTTGAAAGGGCGCTTGCTACTGCTTCCGTTAACAAAGAGGATAATTTTTATAAAGGCATAGAAATGATTAGCAGACAGCTATCTACATTTTTAGCCGACATGGGTGTTACGCCCATTGATGCCGTAGGCTTTGATTTTAACCCAAACCTTCACAACGCTGTTTCTCACGTAGATGATGAAAACTACGGTGACAACGAAATCGTTGAGGAGCTTCAAAGGGGCTACAAGCATAAAGACAAGGTTTTAAGAACTAGCATGGTTAAGGTTGCAAATTAGTTAATTAAATCGGAGGAATAAATATGGGAAAAATAATAGGTATTGACCTTGGAACAACAAATTCATGTGTTGCTGTAATGGAAGGCGGACAGCCCGTTGTAATTCCAAACAGCGAGGGTATAAGAACTACCCCATCTATAGTAGGCTTTACAAAAACAGGCGAAAGACTTGTTGGCGAAACAGCAAAGCGCCAAGCCATAACTAACCCTGACAACACAGTTATTTCTATTAAGCGTAAAATGGGTACAAATTATAAGGTGGACATCGATGGAAAAGCATACTCACCACAGGAAATTTCCGCAATGATTCTGCAAAAGCTAAAAAAGGACGCAGAAAGCTACTTGGGCGAAACTGTAACCGAGGCTGTAATTACTGTACCTGCTTACTTCACAGACAGCCAGCGTCAAGCTACTAAGGACGCAGGCAAAATAGCCGGCTTAGAGGTTAAGCGTATAATTAACGAGCCTACTGCCGCTGCGCTTGCTTACGGCTTGGACAACGAAAAGGAACAAAAAATTATGGTATACGACCTTGGCGGCGGTACCTTTGATGTTTCTATTATTGATATTGGTGACGGTGTAATTGAGGTTTTGGCTACAAGCGGTAACAATCAGCTTGGTGGCGATGACTTTGACGAAAGAGTTATGAATTTCTTAGTGGCTGAATTTAAGAAGCTTGAAAATATTGACCTAAGCAAGGACAAAATGGCTATGCAGCGTTTAAAAGAGGCTGCTGAGAAGGCTAAGAAGGAGCTTTCCACTACTACTACTACAAACATTAACCTTCCATTTATAACAGCTACACAAGAAGGCCCAAAACACCTTGACGTTAATCTTACAAGAGCAAAATTCAACGAAATTACAAATGATTTGGTTGAAATGACAATCGGACCTGTTCAAACTGCCCTTAAGGACGCAGATTTATTGCCTACAGAGCTTGACAAGGTTTTATTAGTAGGCGGCTCTACAAGAATTCCTGCTGTACAGGACGCGGTTAAAAAGCTTACCGGTAAGGAGCCTTTCAAAGGTATCAACCCAGACGAATGTGTTGCTCTTGGAGCGTCCATTCAAGGTGGCAAGCTTGCCGGAGACGAGGGCGCCGGAAGTATTCTGCTTCTTGACGTAACCCCACTTTCCTTAGGTATTGAAACTGAGGGCGGTATTGCTACAAAGCTTATTGAGAGAAATACCACTATTCCAACAAACAAGAAACAAGTGTTCTCAACCGCAGCTAATAACCAGACAGCAGTTGATATAAATGTAGTACAAGGCGAGCGTCAGTTTGCCAGAGATAACAAAACTCTTGGCCAGTTTAGACTGGACGGAATTGCTCCTGCTCCTAGGGGTGTGCCACAGATTGA
>CAYWBF010000541.1:0-1664 GCA_964456085.1 uncultured Eubacteriales bacterium | reverse complement strand
ATAAGAATTATAAATATATATAATATTTAATATATTACCAATATTAATTATATTACCATCAATATGCATTGCCTGTATATGGAAAAAGCAATACAAAAAATGGTAATATTCAGTACATTCCTAAAAGAGGTAATTATGAAATTTCAAACGAAGCTTTCCATTGTATATATGTCTATTGTTATATTATTTGTATATATAATAAGAATCAGCTTTTATTTAAACGCCTCAAACGAATTTGAAAAGAACGCATATTCCAACATGGTTTATACGTCAAGTAAATTAACCAAGCAGCTGGACAATACAATACAATATATGAACTACACTATCGAAAGCTTAATATCAAACAGCTCCTTTGCCGGAGCAATGGCTCTTAGAGGTTCTTTGGATAAAAATTTGGCATCGAATGACAAATTTTTGATTGAGTCCAATAACATCATAATGGGCACTCTGTATAGAGACCCCTTAAACAAATATTTTTACAGGGTTAATTATTTCAATAGGAATAATGATTTCTATACCAGTAAGTACGATAATAGAAACACTGTTTCTGGAGATGTTGGCGCAATTGTAGATTCTATGCCTTGGCTAAATACTGTGGATTCTTTAGACGGTAAGACGTTTGTCTCGACTCCTCACAATGATCAGTGGCTAGATAAGGGCGAGGTTTTGGTGTTTGGCATTACCCGTCTCATTAAGGTATATGGAAAGCCTGCCGGTTATTTGGAAATTCAGTCGGAGTATGACCAGCTAAAAGATATTTTATCGGTAAGTGACTATGAAGGCATAAACGTTTTGGCTATAACTCCGGGCAACGAAATCCTGTATAATGACTTTACTGACAAAGACGTTGCCCAGCGTTATATGATATATAAGGATCATCTTAATGGAGAAATAATAAAAGAAAAAAACATATCGGCGGGAACAGAAGAGTTTATTGCTGTTGCGAAAGGCGATTATTCTGGTATTACAATTATTGTTGTTCAAGATAAAGAAGGGTTTTTGCGGCCCTTTATTAATACAGCGTTAAACATAATATATGTAAGCGTATTTGTGCTAATAATAGCCTTTATTCTTATATATATCTGGTCAATACAGCTTACAAAATCAATTAGGAGCTTACGAAAAGAAATCCGTGAGATCGAATTAAGCGATTTAAAGACTGTTGGCATACTAAACCGTAATAGTAACAGTTGTGTTTATGAGAAAAAAGACGATATACAGGCTCTAAACGATGCATTTTATAGTCTTTGCAGCAGACTATCCAACTCTATAAGCAATGAGATAAAAGCAAACGAGATGCAAATACAAGCCAACTTTGATTCCTTGCAGGTGCAGCTGGATCCCCACTTTATTTATAACGTTTTAAACGTTTTATCAAACAAGGGAATAGAAACAGGCGATGAGGAAATAAGCGATATTTGTAACAGCATTGCTTTAATGTTGCGTTATTCCACCTCAACAAAGGTTAAAACAGCTACTATCGGGGAGGAAATAGAGCATGTAAATCATTATTTAAGCCTTATGAAAAAAAGGTATGAGCATCATCTTAACTATAAAATTGATTTAGACGAAGCCATGCTTAATATTAAAACTCCAAAAATCATATTGCAACCTCTGACCGAAAATTCCTTAAAGCATGGATACAAAAATGGCGTTAAAGACAT
>CAYWBF010000540.1:0-1665 GCA_964456085.1 uncultured Eubacteriales bacterium | reverse complement strand
GGTATTTACGAGGTAACGCAAATGAAACGTGTTGCCGAGGAAACAGGTGCTACCCTTAACGACAATTTTAAGTTTACAGAAGTAAACAACAAAAATGGCTTGCTGTTGAAAAAGATGACCGTTACAGATATGCTTAACGACGTAGACAAGGTTATTTGTGTGGCTAAGCTAAAAACCCATGGCTTTATGACCTTTACTGGGGCAGTGAAAAATATGTTCGGTATTATCCCCGGCATAATCAAGGCGGAGTTTCATCTTAATATGCCAAAGCATGAGGATTTTGCAGATGCCTTGGTGGATATTTGCTTATATGCAAACCCTGTACTTTCCTTTATGGACGGGATTGTGGGTATGGAAGGTCATGGCCCTTCCGGTGGCGACCCAAGAGCCTTAAATTGTATACTTGTGTCAAACAGCCCTTACCATTTGGACAAGGTAGCCTGCTCTATAATTAATTTGGACTTAAAAAAGGTGCCTACTATTGTAAAAAGTGCCGCTAGAGGGCTTTGTACCGACGACTTAAGCGATGTGGAGATTATTGGGGACTCTATTGATTCCTTTAAGGTTAAGGATTACGTTATTCCAGAGACAAAGATGTTTTCTCTAACAAACAAGAACTACCCCAAATTTATAAAGAACTTTGTAACAAATCATCTACAGCCACGGCCAAAGTTTGTCCATAGCGGCTGCGTAAGCTGCAACGTCTGTCGTGACAACTGCCCTGCAAAAGTTATAACAATGAACTCAAACAAAAAGCCGGAAGTAGATTTAACCGGCTGTATTCGCTGCTTCTGCTGCCAAGAGCTTTGCCCTAAGAAGTGTATTAATATTGTCAGACCAAAGCTTTTAAATATCATTACGAAAATATAAAAATAACCTCCAATTTGGTATTTAGGGACTGTAATATCAATCCTTAAACTTAATTGGAGGTTTTTTCTTTACGCTAATCCAAATGATTTTACTTCATTGCTTTTTAGCGTTATTGTATTGTCATTGTACTCAGAAATAATTTCTTCGTCCAGCCTGCGTAAGTCTGTGACTTTAGCCGAAACCTCTCCCGTCAATACTGATTGTGAAGGATTGTACAACCTAATAAGTAATGCACTGGACTGCTCCGCTTTTTTCAATACGCTCATTATCATATCCTTTTGGTAGAGACTTAACAAGCTATAGGTATATGGTGTTGTAAATTCCCAAGGATTAAGCTTCATTGCGTTGTATGGCATTTTGTTGTATGACACAACAGGTGTAAGATATTCCTTTGCTAATCTAGGTGCGTCACTAACCTTGGTTGTAAAGGCAAGGCTGTATGACTGCTGCCCAAGCATTTGAGAATCCGGTGTTTCCAGCTTTATACCGGATGGTCTGCCGGGGCGTCTGCATAAGTTTTCCTTACCAAGCAACCCAACGCTTCTAAATAATGTAATGGCAATAGTATCAAAATTTTCTCCTACGATCTCATATTCCCGTACAGAGCTTGTCATTACAGCAATGCCTGTAGGTGTATCACAATGAACATAGGATAAAAACGGGTAAATGCTGTCCGGACGCTCCGACCATTTTTCTTGTTTCCAAACAAGCATTGCTTCGTCAATTACATTTCTTTTTATAAAACCAAACTGATTGTCGCTTACAGAAAAGCTTGCTTTCAAATTATTTGGGAAC
>CAYWBF010000539.1:0-1667 GCA_964456085.1 uncultured Eubacteriales bacterium | reverse complement strand
TTTAAAGCCTAGCGTATATTTTGTGATGTTTTTAATACCACGATGGTCTTGCTCCACCATATTATTCGTATATTTTATCCGCTTTACTTCAATCAGTAAATGCCCAGCAAATCTGACTGAGTTTTTTCATTACCCCTAAATTTTTATAATCAATATCGAAAATGCGGTAAAACCGCTTTGCCGTGGAGTAGCTAATACTTACCGGCACATAATTAATAGGAGGTATAGAAATGGCACAAGAAAAAGGTAGCTTATCAATTAATTCTGAAAATATTATGCCAATTATAAAAAAGTGGCTATATTCTGATTCCGATATTTTTGTAAGAGAGTTGGTTTCTAATGCAGCCGACGCTATAACAAAGCTAAAAAAACTAGCGGAGATGGGAGAGGCTCAAAATATCCCGGCTGATGAGCAATTTAAAATCAGAGTGGTATTAAATAAGGAAGAAAAAACCATAACCTTTATAGATAACGGCATTGGTATGACCGACGAGGAGATTAAAAAGTATATTAATCAAATCGCCTTTTCCGGCGCTACAGACTTTTTGGAGAAGTATAAGGACAAAACCGGTCAGGATAATGAAATTATCGGGCATTTTGGCTTGGGCTTCTATTCTGCATTTATGGTTGCCGAAAAGGTGCAAATTGATTCATTGTCTTATGTTGAGGGTTCTGTTCCTGCACGTTGGGTTTGCGACGGGGGTACAGAGTACGAGCTTTTGGAATCCAACAAGGCTACACGTGGAACAGAAATAACCTTATTCGTAGGCGAGGATACTAAGGACTTCCTTGAAGAATATAAGCTTAGAAGCATTATTAGCAAATATTGCGCTTTTATTCCTGTGGAGATATATTTTGAGGTAGTAAAGCCACAAGAGGAGCAAACAGAGGAAAAGAAAGATGAGGATAACGTTGAGGTTAAGGAGGAGGAAGCTCCAAAGCCTCTAAACGACACATATCCGCTATGGCTGAAAAAACCAAGTGAATGTACAGATGAGGAGTACAAGGAATTTTACCGTAAGGTGTTCTTTGATTTTAACGAACCTTTGTTCTGGATTCACTTAAATATGGATTACCCCTTCCGTCTTAAGGGTATTTTGTACTTTCCAAAGCTTAACCATGAGCTTGAAAGCATAGAAGGACAGGTAAAGCTTTACAACAAACAGGTTTATATAGCAGACAATATAAAAGAGGTTATACCGGAATTTTTGCTGCTTCTTAAAGGCACGCTGGATTGTCCCGACCTACCCCTTAACGTATCTCGCTCCTTCCTTCAAAACGACGGCTACGTAACAAAAATGTCCGGCTATATCACCCGCAAGGTTGCGGACAAGCTTAACTCTCTATTCAAAAAGGACAGAGAGGCTTACAACAATTATTGGAGTGACATAAGTCCCTTCATTAAATATGGTTGTATAAAGGAAAAAGATTTTTACGATAAGATTAAGGAAGCCGTAATTTTTAAAACAATAAAGGACGACTATGTAACTCTTGAGGAATTTTTAGAGCGCAACAAGGATAAGACCGACAATAAGGTTTACTATATCACCAATGAAACCCAGCAGGCACAGTATATTAACCTATTTAAGGCTTCGGATATGGAGGCTGTTATATTAAATACCAATATTGACAACCCATTTATTTCCTATATTGAAAGCCATGAGCAT
>CAYWBF010000538.1:0-1667 GCA_964456085.1 uncultured Eubacteriales bacterium | reverse complement strand
GGCCCAATTCGCACAAGCAGAAGGGTAAAGCTTAACGATATAGAGAATCAGCTTAATACATCTGAGTTTTGCCGCTGTCATTACAGCTATATAGTAAATCTGCGTTATGTGCAGAGCCTTGACAGCAAGCTTTTTGTATTTAAAATGAAGGACGGCAACCACGTGTATATACGCCGGGAAAGCCTAAAGAAGGTTAAGGATGCATATGAATCGTATTTATTTTCTATGACCAGGTGTGAAGTCCATTAAAATTAATAAAACCTCCAAGCTTATTTTTGCCATAACAGAGGTGTGATTGCATACAGGGAGATTACATACAAATTATAACTCAAAAAATGATGGCAGAGTTTCTTGGCAAAAAGCTGATGCCAAAAAATAATCACAAACATTTTGATTGCGTTTGTGATTCCATGTGACGTGTGTTAGAATTGTTTTATACGTTGGATTGGTTTAGATGTGAGTATCAAAATTTATATTTATGGAGGATAGTGAAATGGAAAAGCTTTTTGATGAAACGTTTGCTTGTGAAGATATTGCTTGTAGAAACATTTGGTATGGGTATATAGAGCTATATAGGGATACCGAATATGGTAAAGAAATTTTACTTGATGAGAGCCTTATAAACAATATTTGTGAAATTGTAAAGAGTAATTTATCATAAGAAACTAAACCCGTCCCAACAGAAACCCACTGGTATTTATATGGAAAAACCGTAACACAAGATGCAATAGAAGATTCCATACGCCCCAACATAATGATTCGTGAAAAACAAGGAATTTTTTTAGTTCATTGTAATATAAGCGATCACGACTTTGCAGTAAGTATCGATAAAATATTGAAATTTCAGTCTAATCTAGAAAATCATTTAATGGGAAGATAACGATGGCTGCTGAGTATAAGCATAATGGGCGCTAAATATAAAAAGCTCCAAAACGGTAACGCATTGCCGTTTAGGAGCTTTAATTGTAGGCTATATTATTTTAGTAAATGGGGGTCTTTTTAAATGAAAAAATTTATAATTGAAGTTGAGAAAGTAAACGGTTATTGCTCTTGCGGCTATGACGTTGGTGATAAATTTTATTGTTCTGGGCTTAATACTCCAGATGAGAAGTTTTGCGGTGGAGCATATATAGGTATTTTTCCTATGCAGACAGCACTCCATAGCGGAGCGGTGTTTAATTTTGAGAGTAATCCTCGTAGTAAGACAAAATTAGCTTGTGCGGATAATGGAAACGTTATATTTAGCATAACTCTTGCAGAATAAAAGCAAATACATTAAAGGTGACTGATTATGGAACATTTAATTGACAAAACAATAAAGAATCTTAAGATAAATAATATGAATGGATATTATGCTGCCGACAAAAATGAGCTGTTTAATATCATTGGGCAATTAATTGACGTTAATTCTACTGTTGGTTGTGGAGATTCAGTAACGTTAGAGCAGCTGGGTGTATTTGATTATTTAAGAGATGCAAATGTAACGTTTTTTGACAAGCATAAAGATGGACTAACCACCCAACAAAAGCGAGAAATTTATTTAAATAATTTTAGAGGAGATGTATTTATTACTGGAAGCAATGCAATTACCGTTAACGGCGAAATATTAAATATAGACGGAAATGGTAGCCGTGTTGCACCAATGCTATATGGCCCTCAAAGGGTTG
>CAYWBF010000537.1:0-1674 GCA_964456085.1 uncultured Eubacteriales bacterium | reverse complement strand
ATGGGGATGGATTTTGCCTATACTTTAAACGGCTTGAGAAGGGGCATTTTCCTTGGCCGCAAAGCAGCGAAAAAGATGTAATGGCGTTAACATCTTAGGAGCTTATGCAACTAATAAGTAACACTAAGCTAACAGGGAAAATATTAGGGTTGGAGGTTATGGAAAAGATTGTATCATAAATAAAAACCCAGAAAAAGCAATAAAAATTTTGTTTTTTCTGGGTTTTTATGGTATATTGTAATTATGGATACTATAAATGAAACAATTCAGCCCTTATAAGATGAAGTTGAAAAATTAAAAAAGAAGTTGTCGAGCTTAAGGCTCTTGTAAAGTTTTACGAGGAGCAGACACGCTTTGCAAAGCATAGTCAATTTGGTACTTCCAGCGAGAAAACCGTTCATCCCGACCAGATGAGATTGTTTGATGAAGCAGAATATACTGCTGCTAAAAAGCAACCGGAGCCTACCTTAATGGATTATTAAGTACGCAGAGCTTTTCCTAAGGCCTATTTACTGTGCCATGAAAGAACTGCTTTTAACCCATGATGTGCTTCATGCAGACGAAACTGTTTTGCAGGTACTTCATGAGTCGAACAATAAAGCCAATACAAACTCGTACATGTGGTTATACCGAACTAGCTGTGATGCAGAAACCCAAATTGTACTGTAGAATATCAGCCAACTCGCTCTTAAGCCCATCCAAGGCTATTTTTGAATGGTTTTAAGAGATATTTGCATACAGACGGGTACTCTGGGTATCATTCATTAATTGGTATTACCAATGTAGGCTGCTGGGCTCACGCTCGCAGAAAATTTGATGAAGCATTAAAAGCTGTGCCACCATCAGAACAGAAAAATTCTATGGCGCACAAAGGAATTGCATATTGCAACAAGCTTTTCGAGCTTGAAGCTGAATTTAAAGACCTAACCCCGGAAGAACGTTATAAAAAGCGGCAAGAGATAAGCTTGCCCTTAGCCTAGGCTTTTTTGTTATGGGCAAAAGACGTTAATGCTTTACCAAAATCTCAACTAGGCAAGGCAGTTCATTATTTAATTGAACAATGGCCTTATTTAAAAAATGTTTTTGCAGATGGACGGTTGGAATTATCCAACAATAGAGCTGAAAGAAGTATAAAGCCATTTGTTATCGGCCGTAAAAATTGGCTGTTTAGTAACACAGTAAATGGTGCGAAAACAAGCGCGATTATATACTCTATTATAGAAACAGCAAAGGAAAACGGTTTAAACCCATTTATGTACTTAAAATTTTTACTTGAAACCATGCCCAGTACAAAAATCAGCAATATAAAGGAATTGCTGCCTGGCGGCAGCCATGTTCCTGCTGAATGTAAGCCCTGTAGAAAGTAGTATTTGAATGCATTATATTATAGCCCACATCTTTTTATTAGGTGTGGGCTGTTTTACGCTTACATTTATATTCAATACTTTAAAATTTAAAATTCAGTAGAAGTGTATACAATCATTATAGTATATGACAATTTGTTTATCGAAAGATTGATTATATTGTTGACATATGGTACAATTTTACTTAACTTTATGATATAGGTGACTTTCTAATAAGAGCTGCATTGGTTTTGTGCTTCAAGTTGTGATCTTAGTAAAAAAGCGAAGTTCGGCAAAGAAAAAGCCCCATGCCGATTAACATGGAGCCGAA
>CAYWBF010000536.1:0-1674 GCA_964456085.1 uncultured Eubacteriales bacterium | reverse complement strand
TATAGCTTGTATTTTTTTACAGGCCGCACAAAAATAAAAACCAAAGAAAAACCCCGCGAAGAGATGTAATTTTCCAATGGTTTTAACAGAAGTTATAATAACTTAACGAACGGGCATTTTTGCCCGTTCGTAACGGGGATTGGACTGACAATTTAGTCCCTCATAGGTTTATTGTACATCAAAAAGATTTTACCAATCTTATAACCACGGTTCATTCAACCGATAAGATTGATAGGAAAATGAGTTTGCGTGGAAAAGAAATTCGTTCGCTATTGCGAGTAGGGCAACAATTTCATATCGTTGTCGAACGGTGTACAGTGTTCGTTTTTCGTTGTTTATTTCGTATTCATTACCACCGTGCCAAAAACAAAAACGGTTCAGCTTTTCGATAACATTGTCAATTTTCTCATCGGGTATATCAAGGGTTTTTGCCAGCACTTCTTTTTCAAAAGTGTAGTTTGGCTCCTTTGAATAAAGATAGAAAAATGCTTTTAATACATATTCGTCACCTAAGGCTTCAAAAAGCTCGCGATATTTTTCGTTTAAGTGCGTTGCCAAAACCTTTAGGCGGTTTGGGGAACACGCTGAAATACGGTAAATCTCGCCTGTTTGATATTAATGTAAAGCCTTTATCCGTACTGACTGATGACGAATCATTAAGAGCCTGTTCACTGTCTAATATTTCCAGTAATAAAAGGGTCTTAAAAATTCAAAAGAAACTGTTGTTATCTAAATCCGCCTTGCTAATAGACGAACAAATGCGATAATTATCATTTGAAGAGAATTAGAAATTTTACGTTCGCAGTTTTTCCAAAGACGGCGACATTTTTCAAGCCAGCCGAAAGTCCTTTCAACAACCCAACGTTTCGGTATAACCTCAAATGTATGTAATTCACTGCGTTTAGCAACTTCAACCTCGGCTTCTATTATGGTATTTACAGCTTCGGCGAATTTATCGCCTGTATATCCGCCATCCACGAGAACTTTTACAACATTGGTTAGATTTGGTGCATTTACCCTAAACATCTCTAAAGCCCCATTTCGGTCTGTCACATTTGCGGTTGTTACATGTATTGCATGAGGCAATCCATTGGTATCTACCCCAATATGTATTTTGATACCTGACGTTTTTTTCCAGCATCGTAACCTTTTTCTTCCGGCAAATCTGTGTTTTTAACACTTTTTGAATCTACTATAACCATAGAAGTTTTAGCCTCACGCCCATGTATAATTCGTTCCGACAAAACCAACTCGTTCATTGCCTGTTCAAAGAGCGATTTTTCAGATTCTGTTGATTCGCCCCACATTTGGAAATAACGATACACAATTCTCCAATTAGGATAATCATGTGGCAATCCACGCCATGTACATCCTTCTTTTACAATGTATAGTAAAGCACAAAATATATCATATGGATCGTGCTTTTTGGGGCATGTTGTTTTCCGTGCAGATTCAAATATATATCTTATTACTTCAAATTGGTCTCTTGTTATATCACTTGGATAACACCGTCTCATTTTCTTTCTCCTCGTCTTTTTGCTTTTTTGAGTGGATTATACTTTATTTTTGCTGGAAAATAAAGACAGTGAACAGGCTCTAAGACAAGTCAGTTATACGATGAGTGGATAGACATCGCTAAGAAAGAAGTCTCATTCTATAGCGTATGCGGACGCA
>CAYWBF010000535.1:0-1684 GCA_964456085.1 uncultured Eubacteriales bacterium | reverse complement strand
CAATAAAAATAAAGTTTTTTAAGGTATAATTATAAAAGCTTGTATAAATACCTTGAATAATTGGCAATAGGACAAAAAACGCAAAAAAACAAAGGGAAGGCAGTAAAAACAAATAAGCTATTAAATCACGCTTTAGATTTCTATGTTTAATCAAAACAAGCGCCCCCTTAACAAAAAATTCTTAAGGGCGGCTAAGTGGATTGTTCAGAACCTACAGCCGCCCTTGCTTGTTTAATTTCTATTTCATTGTTTCATTTTTATTTCATTGTTTCATTTGCTTTTTCAACAAAATAATCCAAGGCAGCCTTAGGAGTTTTTTCACCTGTAAAAGCAGCTTGCAGCGCTGGGAACCAGAAAGGTCTCATGGCAGCAAAGCCCTTAACTGTGTTGTAGTAAGGCATGTAATATTTTGTCATCGTTGCAGAATATTCTTGGTCAGGTGTTAAGCCATTATCAGTATTTAAGGAAGAAAAAGCAGAAAGACAGCCGGTGGCTTGAGCGTTTTTCTTGCCCCAAACAGGGTCGGTTACAGCAAACTTAATAAATTCCTTTGCCATAGCGATTTTGTCTGGGTCGCCGTTGTCAAATACACAGTATCCGGCGTTAAGACATTCAAGAGAAGGGTCGCTTGGGCTTGGATAAGGCACAAGTATTGGGGTAAAGTTGTTAACCCTCTCCATTGTCCCAATGTTAACCACACTGTATAAAATAGAGTGAGATACTCTACCTTCGTTAAACTCTAGTATGGCCGCTGTTCCGTCATGTGCGGCACCGTTAATTAATAAGCCTTCGTCAATCATTTTCTTTGTCCATTCAAGTGCTTTTACGGATTTTTCGTCATTTAAAGTGTACGCAGTTTTGTCTGCATTAACAACGCTGCCACCAAACAGGTTAGCAATAAAGGCTCTGGTGCCTTGGTCGCCGCCTTGGGTTTTGCAGAAAATTACTGCGCCTTTTTCACCCTTTTCCTTTAAAGCTCTTAACAATGCTTCGTATTGTTCAACTGTCCATCTGCGATCACCCTCAAGGTTTAGCATATTTAACAAGCCGTGTTTTTCAAGCATTTCCTTATTAAAAGCCATCATGAACGGTGTAGTGTGAGAAGGATACATCCAGTAATTGTCGCCGGAGATACAACCCTCTACCAATGAAGGGGAAACCTCCTTTAGCAGCTCTGGGGTAAACATGTCGTTAAGAGGTGCCAAAACTCCATCGTTGCCCCAAGAGATAATACGTCCGGGTGCGTCATAAATTATATCCGGTGCTGTTCCTCCTGCTATAGCAGAGGTTATTTTTTCTGGGCCGGAAGTAAAGTCAATCATAGTAACTTCAATGTCTACGTTAGGATATTTTTCTTTAAAGGCGGCTATAACGGTTTCTTCGTACTTACCTGGTATGTCGTCAATCTTTTTCCAGTTTGGAAAATTCCAAAAGGAAAGTTTAACCTGCTTATTAGTTGGTGCCTCCTTAGCAGGCTCGGCAGAAGGTGCGGCACTTGCCGGTGCTTCTGATTTTTGGGGCGGTGTTGCTTGGGGCGGAGTCGAAGTTGAAACAGTCGGAGTACAAGATGCAAGCATGGATGAAAGCATAGCACCTACAAGCAGCAAGGATAGTTTCTTCATAATAAATCCTCCTTTTAATAAATTTCAAGACATGTGTAAATAATTTTCACATCTAATTTAAT
>CAYWBF010000534.1:0-1684 GCA_964456085.1 uncultured Eubacteriales bacterium | reverse complement strand
TCAACAAATTCAATTCCGAACACTACAACAAAAGCCGCAATTAAACCTATAAAGAACGCTCCTATCGGTGAAACCATATCACACCCTGCTGTGATAGCTACAAGTCCTGCCAATGCTCCGTTTAATGTCATTGATACATCAGGCTTTTTATATCTGACCCAAGTAATAGCCATTACCGCAGATGCAGCAGTTGCGGCGGCAATATTTGTGGTAACAAAAATATTAGCGGCAGATGTAATCATATCATCGCCCGTCATAGATACAGTTGAGCAAGCGTTAAACCCAAACCAACAAAACCACAGGATAAATACACCCAAAGCACCAAGAGTTAAGCTGTGACCGGGAATTGCTTTTACCTTACCGCTTTTTGAATATTTGCCAATTCGGGGACCTAAGATTTTAGCTCCGATTAAAGCCGCTACGCCCCCCACCATATGAACAGCGGTCGAGCCTGCAAAATCGTGGAAGCCAAGTTGTGCAAGCCAGCCGCCGCCCCATATCCAATGCCCAGAAACAGGGTAGATGAAAGCACTGATAATAATGCTGTAAATTAAGTAAGAAGAAAACTTCGTCCTCTCTGCCATTGCACCTGAGACAATGGTTGCCGCCGTAGCACAAAATACTGTTTGGAAAATGATGAAAGCAGATGATGGAAATGTGGAGCTATAATCGCCCTTGATAAAAAAATCAAATCTTCCAATAAACGCACCGTCTCCTGCAAACATAATTCCAAATCCGAAAATCCAAAATACAAGTGTTCCCAAAGCGAAGTCCATAGTGTTTTTCATAATGATATTTCCGGCATTTTTAGCTCTTGTAAAGCCTGTTTCCACCATTGCGAATCCGGCTTGCATAAAGAAAACGAGAGCCGCACCAAGTAATACCCATATCGTATCAACTGCTGAATACATAGTTAATTCCTCCTAAAAAGCAAAAAAGGCGTGTATTTTATCTTATGTCGATTTGACATTTTGATAAAACACACGCCTTTGTGCGTTGTGGGGTTACCCCTTTAGTTTACGCTATATAAAATCTCTGCATAAGTAGGCAAGCTCCAATACTTGCTTGCTACCATTGTTTCAAGCTCGTCAATAACAAGACGCAATTCTGTCATAGCCATAACTATGGAATTGCGGTAATATTTTGCAAGCTCCAAACTGTCTGTTATCTGCTTTGCGTTTAGAACGGCTGATTCAAGCTCTGTGAGCTTCTTGTAAAGAGCTGCGGTCAATGTCGAGAGTTTTTTGGAAAGTGTTTCTTCGAGCTCCGATTCTATACCACAAGCTTTTTTACCGCCAAGCAAAGATATGAGTTCACTCTGATAACTGATTGATGAGGGGAGAATTTCCTTTTTCACAAGGTCAATCATTGTAAGAGCTTCTATATGAACAGTTTTCTGATAACCCTCAAGCAAAATCTCGTACCTTGAATGTATCTCTGTTTCAGTAAAAACATGATGTTTCTTAAACATTTCCACATTCTTTGGCAAAACAAAAGTAGGAAGAGCCTCAACCGTGGTTTTTAAATTCAGAAGCCCTCTTTTTTCAGCCTCAGTCACCCACTCCTCGGCATAATTGTTTCCGTTAAAGATGATTCTCTTATGCTCCCGTATGGTTGACTGAATCAAAGCGGCAAGGTCTGCCTTAAAGTCACTGCTTTTTTCCAGTTTCTCTGCAAAGCTGCT
>CAYWBF010000533.1:0-1687 GCA_964456085.1 uncultured Eubacteriales bacterium | reverse complement strand
AAAACTCTTATAGATGTTTTAGACAGACTGCATGATGCTGGGTTTACACTTTCCATGGACGACTTTGGCACAGGGTACTCCTCCTTGGGGCTGTTAAAGAATCTTACAGTAGATGTGGTCAAAATCGACAGAAGCTTTTTTACTGACAACAGAGACGCCTTTAGGTCAAAGGCGGTGATTTCCAGTATTATTGAGATGACCAAGAAGCTAAACATTCACACAGTTGCCGAGGGCGTAGAGACTAAGGAAAACATTGACTATCTAAAAGAACTGGGCTGTGATATTGTGCAGGGCTACTATTTCGCACGGCCTATGCCTCACGAGGCTTTTTTAGAAAAGCTGAACAAGGCTTATTAGCTTCCGGGTAATAGAGGAGGAACTTATGGACTACAAAATATTTGACAGCTTACCTACAGGTGTTGCCATTATTGACATGGAAACAGATAAGCTAATATTTTTAAACAACGTTTTGCTAAGAGTATTGAAGCAGCACTGCACAAATCCCCATGAAGTGACCTGGAAGCAGTTGATGGAGACTTCCCAGGCAAAGGAGGTAGAAGAAAGCCTACTTACTCAGCTAAGCAGAAGCAACAACTTTAAAACAGAGTGTAAGCTATCCGTTGGCCCCCTTAGACGTTGGGTACTTATCAAAGGCAGAATAATGGCAGAGGAGGGGCATCCAAATCTGCTTGTTGTGGCTGTATCAGATATTTCTTTTATAGAAAAAATGAAGAAGCGTTACAAACAGCGCATTAACGAGCTGGAGCATATAGCAGAGCGTGACCCTTTAACAAAGCTCTATAATAAAGAAGAAACCCGTATAAGAATAGAAAAAGTCATACATTCCGAGGGCTTTGGCGAAAAAAGCGCCCTAATGATTATTGACGTAGACAATTTCAAGGGAGTAAACGACACCCTCGGGCATCAATTCGGCGACACTGTGCTAATGCATATAGCAGAAAAAATGCGCTCCATGTTCCGAAAAAGTGATATTTTGGGAAGAATCGGCGGCGACGAGTTCCTTGTGTTTCTGCGAGACATAAACAGCCAGGAGGTTGTATACCAAAAGGCGATGGAGCTGGTAAAGGTATTTCGGCATACATTTAACGGCGAAAAAACTATCTACAAAATTTCCGGCAGTATAGGCGTAGCGCTATTTCCTCAGCACTCAAAAAGCTATGAGGAGCTGTTCCGCCTTGCAGATATTGCTCTGTACGACTCGAAACGCCGTGGTAAGGACTGCTTCACCGTTTACAATATGGACCTTAACCTTGGCACTATGGATAATGCAAAGCCTATGGAGGAAGCAGAGCGGTTTATATCTGGGTATTTCCGTGATGATATTATTTTTAATATTTTTGAGATGCTTTATGAAACAAAGGATATTTACACCTCTCTTCATATGATTATGGAGATTGTTGGGAAGCGATTTGGGGTGGATAGGTGCTATATTTTCGAGCACTTCGACGGCGGCCGATATACGAAAAACACCTTTGAATGGTGCGAGGAGGGTATTGCCCCCCAAATAGACACACTGCAAAATATCCCCATAGATGAAATGGCCCACTTCTATTCAAGGTTTAACTCCGACGGTATTTTCTACTGTAACGATATAACCACCCTTGAGGAGCAGGTCTTTGATGAGCTGAACCGACAGGGCATAAAATCCATCTTACTATGTTCCTTT
>CAYWBF010000532.1:0-1703 GCA_964456085.1 uncultured Eubacteriales bacterium | reverse complement strand
AACTGTTTGATTGTTAACGCTGTCCTATCTCGAGAGAAGTTAGTATTATCAGAGCCGCGAGCATTCGCGAGCGTCACTTGAACCATTGCAGCATCGCCTTGAGCCACGCTCATTGTTAAACGCTAGACCGAGAACGCTCCCGAATGGTCGCGGCTCTGACTTACTCAGACATCCCAATATAATGCCAGCGACTTAATTCATCCTCTTCAGGCTCAGGGGTTTGTCGTCGGGAGCGGCTACCAAAAAACGCGGCACCGGATAAAATAGCTAACGTAGCAACGCCAATCGAAAATAGCGTGCTGGCTCCATAACCATAACCGCTCTCTTCAGAC
Source organism: uncultured Eubacteriales bacterium (assembly GCA_964456085.1). GTDB lineage: Bacteria > Bacillota > Clostridia > Lachnospirales > CAYWBF01 > CAYWBF01. The sequence goes on along the minus strand of CAYWBF010000532.1, from coordinate 1,371 downwards.
GCAGCTATTTTTTCTTCATACGGATGGCCCGCACGCTTTAATGCCGTTTTTACCCATCCACGATAATTTTTGTTGATATAATTCGTCATGCCATTCATCGCAGGCCAGTCGATGTTTTGGTTGCTCTCTGTTATTTTTAGCATGACATCATTAAGAATTCTGCCAACATAAGCACAAAGCAAATCACAGATATCAATTTTTTTCTCAAGATTGCTCCAGTCCAGTAACTCAATTAATTCAGGATCCATACGGTTGTCACTGATAAAGCTGTGGTAACCCATGATGGCAATATTGATGATGGCTTCTGAAAGTTGGTATTTATTTTCGCCTGTTAGAATACTAAGAGGTTGTTCATTTTCGTTTTCGTGACATGAAATTTTATTTAAAAGTAATTTAAACAGCCATACTTGGTTGTTGAGTTCTGTCCCTGATATCAGAGAGGAAAAATCATCAAATAAACGATTAGGAACGCCTTGGAGAATATATTTTTTGCTTGTGAGACGGTAACGTTGTTTTACTTCCGGGTCTTTGCAGTCGTTTTTTAAAATAGTGAGTGAATTTCTAAGCCCACTTCGTGTTGTTATACTCATTACGATTCCTTTAGAACTTCATGGCCATGCTTGCTTGGTTAAATAAAATTGTAGATTAATCCCAGCATGAATTGGTCAATTTTGACTGCGCCAATAGAGTTTGCTCTGCTAAAGGCAGAATAATCATACTCGGTACGCAAGTTCCAGTTTTGTGTGAGTGCCGTTTGCAAGCCGAGACCAACCTGGCCGCCAGATTGTGTGTCGTTAGGAGACGAGAAATTCATTTCAAGCACCCCTAGTCTAAGATAGCCGATGACATTGTCGGTGATTAAGTAACCCGGAATGAATCCCGCGCCATAGGAGTAGCCAGATTTTAAGCTATCACCCGTTGGTGTATTGTCATTGAGGAGAATAGAGCCGGGGCTCGCGAAAATTTCCAGTGCCATGTAGGTGCAAGATGAGACCATTTCGTTGTACCCAATATTTATGCGGGGCTGTAAGCCTCGGTATCCACCATTGGGAGAGGTGTTATCAAGCATGCTTAAGCTTGGGCCTACGTAAAATGCGGCATTCGCGCAAGTCATACAGGTAGTGAGCAATGCAATGGTGTATGCGAGTTTTTTTAGTTGTTTTTGCATGAGTATCCCTGCCTTCTGTTATTTCCATGTCAGTGAGCTAGGGATTATAATGCCATTTAGGAAGAAACTGCCACGTGATTTTTATCCTTGCCTGGTTGGTGGGCTGGCTTTTTGGTCTCTATCAACACCTAATGTTAAAAGGCATTGTTGAATTTCTTCAAGTGCCACGTAATGTTTATCGTTGGTGCCTCGCATATTTTCAT
>CAYWBF010000531.1:0-1703 GCA_964456085.1 uncultured Eubacteriales bacterium | reverse complement strand
ATCATTGCACGAATGGGGGTGAATATCCTTCCTCTAAGGCGATTTTGCTCCATTTTCTCCGCAGTTAAAAGCTGAGCCGCCTCTACTACAGCCGCCAAGCCGTTTCCTTTTGAGGAGTCAGTTAATATTACCTTAAAGCCCTTTTCATTAAAAAAAGCGTCCCATTGTGAGGTGACTGTTGAATCTGCTAAGTCCGACTTGTTTAAAACAACAATTCTGTGCTTGCTTTTAGCAAAGTTGTCAATGTCGGGGTTTCTGCTGGAGTAGGGGATTCTTGCGTCAAGCAGCTCTATTACAACGTCTACAAGTGAAATGTTTTCTACTATCATTCTTTTCGTTTTGGTCATATGACCAGGATACCATTGAATATTCATTTTTACCTCGTATCTTTGCTAGGGCGTGTGGTGGAATGGAATTGTTAAACGCCGCCCAGCTTGTTAAATGGGAAGATTCTAAAAACAACCTTGCCCGTTATATCCTTTTTATTAACAAAGCCTACACTTTTGTAGCGTGAGTCCTTGCTTTGGTTTCTGTTGTCGCCTAGTACAAAATAAGAATTTTCCGGAACAGTCACCGGAAAGGCTACATCACCTATGGCATATATTTCTTCGTCAAAATCATCTTGGAGCGGCTCGCCGTTAACTACAAACCGTTGATTTATAAGCTCTATTTCATCACCGGGAAGGCCAATAATTCTTTTTATAAAGTGCTGCGCCTTGTCCTCGCTGTAGGGGAAGGCAATCACATCTGCTCTTTTCGGGGAGGAAAACCCATAGCTTAGCTTTGACACTATAACCGCTTCGCCATGGCTAAAGGTAGGCTCCATAGATACCCCGGAAACAATAGCGTTTGTAAAAATAAAGCTTCTTATTAATATGAACCCAACAACTGCAATTAAAATACTAATCGCCCAGTCTAAAGCGCTGTTTAATAAATCATTGCTAAAATATTTCCTTGCCATAGTCACCTCCAGTTATAAAAAAAGCCGTCATACCAAAGAAGGCCGACGGCAAAAAATTATTTTTTTAAAATTTCTTCTTTAATCTTGGAAGCCTTGCCGATTCTATCACGAAGATAGAAAAGCTTTGCACGTCTAACAATACCACGGCGTACAACCTCAATTTTCTCCACTCTAGGGGAATGAAGCGGCCAAGTTTTTTCAACACCAACACCATAAGAAACACGTCTTACGGTAAAAGTTTCTCTGGCTCCGCCGTTTTGGCGTTTAAGCACAGTGCCTTCAAAAACCTGAACTCTTTCTCTGCTGCCTTCAACAATCTTGGCATAAACACGTACGGTGTCGCCAATATTAAAAGGAGTAATATCTTTCTTAAGCTGTTCGCTCTCGATTTGCTTAATAATATCGTTCATTTTCTTTCCTCCTTTCCTAACCGATGTTCTTATAATATAAGTACATAGTAGGGTGTAATACTAAAGCGGAACATCTTTTTTCCAACGAATATGGATTATAGCATGTATTTGCAAATTATGCAAGAAAATTTCAAAAAATATTGCTACTGACACATTCAATAAAAAAATATTGCTATTGACACATTCAATAAAAAAAATATTGCTATTGACACATCGGATAAAAACAATTATAATAAACTAGCTTTGAGGAAAGGCAGCTAAAACAAGTATGCAATTATAAAATTAACGTCTCTGACAAGGTAAGAAATCTTTTGTTAAGATAAATCTTCTAC
>CAYWBF010000530.1:0-1705 GCA_964456085.1 uncultured Eubacteriales bacterium | reverse complement strand
TATACACAGTTAATTTTTTGCATAGTGTTTTCAATAATGCTAATTACCTCCTTTGCTGCGGTGCTGTATAGTCCTACGGTACAAATGACGCTGCCTGTTGGTGGAGACAGCCGAAAACAGATTTATATGATATTTTCTGTAGCTATAGTAGGCTGCTTAATCTTTACTGTTTACGCCGCCGGACTGTTTTTTAAATTCAAGAGCAAGGAAACGGGAGTGTTTTTATCCTTAGGCGCTACCAGAGGTAGGCTAAGTAAAGCATTGTTTGTAGAATTGGCGACTATTCTTTCTGCTTGTATAGTGGCAGGCTTATTACTCGGCGGATTTTTATCCTTTGGAATATGGCAGATTTTTCGGATTTTGCTGTCTAACGCCGAGCATACAAAATACCAGTTTGCATTTGAGGGGTTTGGATTTGGTTTGTTATTCAGTGCTGTGGTGCTTATTATTATTGCGTTTATGTCAGTTGCTTATATAAAAAGAACAAATCTAATGGATATTTTATATGACCAAAGAAAAAGTGAGCCATTGAATGAAGTATCAAAAAGGTATGGGGTGTTTGGAATTATATTGACATTTGGCGGGTTGATTATTGGCTATGGCGGTACAGTAGTGGGGGCTATGTTTGGTATTCTACTCCCCGGAGCTTGGAGCTTAACATATTTGTTGTCACTTTTTGGAATTTATATGCTCCTTGTTTATATAACCGTTCATCATACCAGAGGTAAAAATCCCCAAAGGTACTATAAAAATATAATTTCTTATAGCATGATGAAATTTCAAGGCAAGCAGACAGTACGAAATATGTGTATCATTACATTTTTATTTGCCTGCGGTTTATTTGCCTTTTGGTATGTAATTTTTAATTGTGTATCTATAGTTATGGTAAACCGTGGGAAGCCGGTGGATTTTTCTATACCGTTTAAAATGTCAGCACAATCTACTTCTAAGGAAGAAATCTACCGCTTAGCTGATAGATACGATGTAAGCATAAAGGATTATGAGGAGGTTATATTGTCAGAATTAATAGGCAGCGGAATTTTTAGAGATTGGGATAAGGATAACAAGCTTGTAGAGATATACACTGAAAAATATAACTACTATAAATTTATAGATGAGAGCACCTATGAAAAATTATCCGGCGATAAAATTGAGGTGCAGCCAGGAAGTTATTTTTTTATTGGTACAGAAGAAACAAATGAAGGGTTATGGCTAAGATTCAACGACTTAGATTTAGTAACAAACTCTGTCACCAATGAACAGCTTAAGGTTTCCTTCGGGGGAGTTGCCATATCACCATTGCTTTGTGACATGTTTGCCAGCAAGGGTGTCTATAGATATGTATTACACGACAGCGACTACGCTGCAATTAGTAGGTCTTTACCCGATGAGCGAAGGTTTAAGCTAATTTTATTTAATGTGGAAAACCTAAGTAAGTCATTTGAATTTTCCAAAGCACTCTACCAAAACATTTTAGAAAACACCCCAGAGGAAATGGCTGTATATTATGCCTTTAATGAAATCAGACAGCAGCAAGCCATAGAGAGCAACGAAGAATATTCATACAGCGAGAAGTTTAGACTGACACCCGATAATGTAGAGCTTATGAATATGTGGAGGTACTATCCTTCAATAAAAATACTTATTGAAAAAACCTTTATTAATAATTTCGCCGTGTTTTTCCTGCTGTTTATATATGTAGGAA
>CAYWBF010000529.1:0-1711 GCA_964456085.1 uncultured Eubacteriales bacterium | reverse complement strand
GCCCGGGAGGGCAGACCTTTTAGTTGCAATTTTTAGTTTTATGTTTTAATATTTTCTATGAAATTTCCATGGTAGATCTGTTTACAGAAAAATCTTTACACTCCCTCAAACCCCAAAACTTCCCTGTTGCCATCTTCGTTAACTGCAATGGCAATAAAAAAGCCCATAGAGCAAACACTCCCACCCTCTCTAACTTTTGGAAATGTGGCATCAAGGTACAAATAAGGATACTTTTTGTCCGATAAAGAGCGGTTTTTAAACGAAGAAACTATGTCGTCAAGTTCGCTGCACAATCTCGAATCATTGCTCTTATCAATATTCAAACCAAGACCCTCTACAAGACTGTCAACTTTTCTTGTGCTAACCCCGTTTATGTAAGCCTGCTGAATTACGCCAACAAGAGCTTTGTCTGTTAGCCTACGAGGCTCAATAAAAGTTGGATAGTAACTACCGTTTCTTAGCTTCGGTATAGACAATTCGATATTGCCAACACAGGTTTTTTATGGTGACCTAACTTCACGTTTACCGTTTCTATAGGTCTTGCGATTATCAGAGCGTTCATACCTTGAAGCTCCTACCATAGTTTCTGCTTCAAGTTCCATAAGAATGTTGTAAAGCTTTTCAACTGATTTTAGGAGCAGATCTCCGCTTTCTTCTTTTAATAACTTTCCAAGTTCATTAATAAGTGCTATACTGTCTTAAGGCGTCATGTGTGTATTTTCCTTTCAGGGTTTATTAGGCTATTCCCTTGAATTATACCATATGACGTTTTTTATATGGTTTTTCCCGACAGCAACACCAGTGTTTGCTCAAACACTGGTGTTGCTGTCGGGAATTTACACCACTCTGTGAGATTATACCTATAGTGTTGGCAAATGGTACAATAAAGTTTGATTAGCTGAATTTGTTTGGTCATGAATTCACTATATCTCTTTTTTTACCATTTGTCTTTTTTTATTTTAATTTAACCATTGATTCGCATCATTAACAGAGGCTTATATTAAACTGGAATACCCCTTGGGCATTCCTGGGATATGAGCATAGCTGGTGAAAGAATTCTTTCACCGATGAAGATTTTTAAGACAATTCTTTCACCACTAAAACCCTTGCTACATCAAGGATTGCCGCTGCTGATGAAAGAAATGAAAGAATTTATTTACTTCTCAGAGGAAAAGAATAAAAGAGTTACCACCGGTGCAGAGGAAAACTTTTCCTCTCCATGCAAAATCAAAAATGTTTTGATTAAAAATTAAATAAAGAGGTGAAATCAAAAATGAACATTTTATCAAAACTGTTTTCCAAAAAGCAGAGTCAACTCAAAGCAATAACCTTAGAAATTCAAAACTCCTTTTCAAGCTTCAACGGAACTGCTTATTAGAACGCTACATTTCGCACAGCAGTTGACAGAAAATATGGCGAATTACGGCGTTTTGATGGTTTGCCTACGCTTGAAACAGGCTGATTTCAGTTATACGGGAAGTTACTCCACAGTTTACAGGGTTATAAAAGATAACGGGCTTACTCAAAAGGTTAAACGCCACCCAAATGGTCTAACCAAAGAAGATAAGGAAGCACAAAAGGCTGAAAACATAATTAAACAGGACTTCACAGCCGAGCGTCCGGGCGAAAAACTCCTGACTGACATCACCGAAATACCAACAAAAGGCGGCAAGTTATACATATCACCTGTGCTCGATTGCTTCGATGGGGC
>CAYWBF010000528.1:0-1723 GCA_964456085.1 uncultured Eubacteriales bacterium | reverse complement strand
GAACTCCTTCCTTGTCTACAATATCTATGCGTTTTCTGTAATTTAAGAACTCTTGGTCGTGAAGGGAGTAAACTTTTTCGTAGCTCTTTCCAATAACATCTCGCGCCTCGTACCCTGTAACAAGCTCCGCTCCTCTACTCCACAGCGAAAACACTCCATACTTGTCAAAGGAAATTATGCAGTAGTCTATGATATTATCAATAATTTTATTTAGTGCATCGGTTCTGTCATAAACCTTAGTTTCCAGCTCCTTGTTAAGCTCCTCGATAAGCTTGTTCTGGAATTTCAGCTCATTAGTAAGCCTAACCGTTCTTTCATAGGTGATGCCATTGCCAACAGCAACACCCACATAATACTTCAAAAGGTCAAGCATCTCCATTTGGTCGCTGGTGAAGCTATATATGCTGGCCAAAACCAATACCCCTATAAGCTCCTCCTGATTAATTATAGGCACAACCATAAGGTTTTTCGGCTTAAGCTTGCCTAAAAACGTTCTCATAATATAAACGGAATCATCTGGAATATCAGTAATTAACGTAATTTTTTTCTCAAAGCAGGAGGAGCCGATTAGTCCCTCCCCTAAATTTATATCAAACTCCGAAAAAATATTTTTGCTAAAGCCTATAGAATTTTTTATCTCAAGCTTATTGCTGGCACGATTAAGAATATAAAAGGCACCGCAGCTACTCTGGGACACCTCAATAAGCTTAGGCAAAATATCCTCTAAAAGCTTAGAAAGCTCCATATTAACGGCGATAGAGTTAATAATATTTAAAACCCTCTGTCTGGACTGCTCCTTCTGATGAAAGTTATTTTTAACATTTTCTACTTCTTCATAAAACGGTCTGTAAAATTTGTCAAACTCCATTTCCTTTAAAACATTATTTGAATCTGTAAGAATACTTTTAAGAGCAACAATGCTTTGGCGAAGATTTTTTCGCTTATCGCCTTTATAATAAAAATATTGCCCCGCCATGCAGCAGGCCAAAATTATACCAAACACGAACAAATAAAATTCCAACATGAGTACCCCCTGTTTTGCGTAGAATGAATGGAATCAGTATGAGTATACCTTAATAAGAATTTAATTACAATAAATATTTGAATTATTCAAATGAATATTGTATTATTTAATAGTAGATAGCTAGAAAGGAGTTTCTTTATGAAAAAAATAAATATAAATAAGAAATATTTGGAGATTTCTATTTATGTAATCCTGGTTTTTCTTATTATCATCATAATAGAAAAATCACTGGGGAACATTCCTGTGGTTATTACCTCTGTTGGCGGTTTTTTAAAGGTTACTCAAAGCCTGTTGCAGCCATTTATATATGGTTTTTTTATTGCCTACTTTATAAATGTATATATGCGCTCTTTAGAGGGACTACTTAAAAGAATTAGTTTTTTCTATAATAGAAGAAAACTTGCTAGGATTGTTTCTGTTTTGGCCTCATATATATTTCTTTTTGGGTTAATCCTATGGATTATAGCTTATCTTGTACCCGAGGTTTACATAAGCTTTAGTGAGCTAGTTTCGGGGCTGCCTCAAAACATGCTTTATTTGGAGGAACAGTATTATAATTATTTCGGAAACTCCAGCCTACTGGACTCTCTGCTGTATACGCTTAATTCTGTTTTCTCTCTAAACCTAACCCCTTCAGAGATTATCGACATAACCTTTGACCCCTTGATTAAAACTCTTGCATCTTTGCCTACTATAATA
>CAYWBF010000527.1:0-1743 GCA_964456085.1 uncultured Eubacteriales bacterium | reverse complement strand
GAGGGGGTTGGTTTTATAACTACTCTGAAAACAATGGGTGCGCCGTTGGTTATGCCGCCTGTTATGCCGCCGTTGTTATTGGTTTTCATTTTGATTTTTCCGTCCTCTAGGACTGGGCTGTCGTTGCTTTGGCTTCCCTTCATTTCAGCTAGGGCAAAGCCTTCGCCAAACTCTATCCCCTTTACCGCAGGTATAGAAAACATCATAGAAGAAATGACGGACTCCATAGAGCCGAAGAAAGGCGAGCCAAGCCCAACGGGGATATTTATGGCGGCGGCCTCAATAATACCCCCAACAGAATCCAAATCCTCCATAGCCTTAACAATCTCCTGGCGCATATTCTCAACAATACCCTCATTTAAAACAGGCAGCTCCATTTTGACTAACCCCTCCAAAATAGGCTTTGTTATTTCAGAGAACCGCTTATCCTTGACAGAGCCTATTTGACAGATATGCGAGCCAATGCATATGCCTTCCTTATCCAAAAGCTGCTTTGCAATGCTTCCGGCAAATGTTAGAGGAGCTGTTATCCTTCCTGAAAAATGCCCCCCACCTCTGTGATCGTTAAAGCCACCATACTTCATATGAGCTACATAATCCGCATGTCCCGGCCTTAACAAATCCCTGTTGTAATCCTTGGAGATTGTATCGGTGTTCCGTATTATTCCGCAAAGTGGGGCGCCGGTGGTTCTTCCGTTAAACAGTCCGCTAAGTATTTCAACCTTGTCCGGCTCTCTGCGTTTGGTAGCTGTCTTACTATTTCCCGGTGCCCTTCGCTGCATTTCAAGGTCTATAGCTTCCATGTCCAATAAATGCCCCGGTGGTAAGCCGTCAATTACAATGCCTATCCCTCCCCCGTGAGATTCTCCAAATATGGAAACCTTAAGCTTGCTTCCAAAAACGTTCATGCCTTATACCTCGCTTCTGCAAAAATCCTCAAAAAACCTTGGGTAGGATTTTTTAACACTTTCATAGCCTTCAATTTCTACAGCACTGTTGGCTTTTATTGATGCAACAGCCGAGGCCATGACAATTCTATGGTCGTTATGGGAGGTTACCTGTCCGCCTTCTAGGCTGTCCACACCTTTAATAATTAAAAAATCCTCTCCCTCTGTAAAGCTTGCCCCCATTTTGTTAAACTCCTGCCGAAGTGCTGATAGCCTGTCGCTTTCCTTAATTCTTAAGCGCCCGGCGTTATAAATTCGGCTCTCCCCTTGTCCAAAGCATAACAAAGCAGCAATGGGCGGTACAAGGTCAGGAATTTGTGATGCGTCTACTTCTTGTGGAAGTATTTTTTCACAGCGAGCCACAAGACCGCCGTTTTCCAAGGTGTGTATCTCAACTCCGCTTTTTTTCAAAACATTAAGAATTTCCTTGTCGCCTTGGAGAGAGTCAAGGTTTAACCCTTTACAGCAAACCTCCCTGCCCAACGCACCGGAAACAAGAAAAAACGCCGCTTGGGAAAAATCTCCCTCTACGTAATATTCCCTTGGGCTGTAGCTTTGCCCTCCCGGAATAATAAATCTATTGTAATCCTCATTTATAATATTAATACCAAAATCCTTTAAAGCACTTAGGGTTAAATCCACATAGCCCTTTGACTGAAGCGGCGTGGTCAACACAATTTCAGACTGCTGTGAAGCAAGTGGCAAAGCGAATAACAACCCCGTTATAAACTGCGAGCTAACATCTCCTGCTAGGCTATACACTCCACCGGATAGCTTGCCCCTAGCTCTAGCCTCT
>CAYWBF010000526.1:0-1745 GCA_964456085.1 uncultured Eubacteriales bacterium | reverse complement strand
TTTCGTACAGCGTAGATGGTAAGGAATACGTTGGCTTTGGCGAAGGGTTCACTACTAAGAAAGGGTATTGGATGGGTGCTAAGGTCGGGCTGTTTGCTTTAAAGAAATCCGAAGGCGGGGCTTACTCGGCGGATGATGTTGGATTCTGTGATTTTTCTGATTTTGTGGTTAAATAAGAGAGGATTCTGTTGATGAAAAAATTCATTGCGCTATTTATAGTTATTTTTCTTCTCGGCTTGTCTTTACTCCCTGTCAATGCTAACACAAGCGAATATTCAAATATCCAAAACGAAATACAAAACGAATATGTTATAAAGCTTGAGTTCAGCAAAAGCATACTGGAAGATGCGGCTTTGGTTGATATGCTTGCAAGAGAAACAAAAGAGTCATTAAAGGCGTTGCCAAAAGGGCTGCTGAACGAATCTTGTTCCTTTTTAAACGAATTCCTCGAAAAGTATGGCGCGCTTACCAATGTTAAAATCATTTATATTTACAGAACCGATCCGGACTTCGTAGACTTTTGGGAGCCTGCCAAAACTTTCGACGGCTACTACTCCGGTCGTACAATCTATATGTTTATTGCCAATCCTAAAGAAAACAACATTTTACCAACCGAGTATGAAACTAAGTACAACAGAAGAAACATCAGAGATATACTCATACATGAGGTCGGGCATTTGTTTGCGGATTACGCTTACGTTAAAAACGAAGACGACAAATTTATTGAGAGATTTGCTAATCTGAGCGCAGACTTTCCTTATGTAGGCACAGATAAGAAATACATCGATAATATGACGCCGGAAAGCAATGAGACCTTTAAAAAGACCTACATCAGTAACTACGCCGCTACAGAAATAAAAGAGGACTTTGCGGAGATGTTCAAACACCTTTTTATTCCACGAAGCCTTATTAGAAACAGCATAAATGAGTACGGGCAAGACATACCGGTTTACCAAAAGGCAAAGCTCGTAGCCGACAAAATAGCTGAGTATTGTCCTTCAACACGGGGTACGGATTTTCTCGGCAGGCTTATGCCTGAGGTAATCGATCCGGCCACCGTAGACAGTTACGAAAATTTGCAAGGCATTTTGGGCGACGACCCGTATATCAAAGGACTTTTTACGTCCGGTGTTTCTAGAGAGAATTTTATGATACTGCTCTTTCAGCTGTTGGATTTTATTCAGTATTGCGATACGTCCTACCCCTTCCTTCAAACGGATGATAGTGAACAGTTTATAGAGATCACAAGCACATCCGCTACAACCTTAGTAAAATCAGGGATAATGTCTCCGGTAAACGGTAACGAGTCCGGCTCAAACAAAATAATGACAAGAGGTGAAGCCGCTGTTGCGATTTATAACTCGATAAGGTTTTTCAAAAAAGACTTACCGGAAACGCGCACGGCTTCCCCGGATCAAGCCACAGCCACAGCGGCGGTTACATCCTTAGGAATAATGTCAAGCAGAGCAAACAATACATTAGGGTTAAATGCTGAGCTTACATATAATGAGTTATACGTGATACTAAACAAGCTTCTAGACTATATGAGTATTCAGACTATACATATAACTATCCCTATAATACAGGGCAATTAGCTGGGTTGTTAGTTGGGTTGTTGGCTTTTACTTTTAAGTTGACAGTTAAAATTTTCCGTGGTATTATCAAAACCTAAGGGGAGTAGCGGCCAATTTTTTTGGTTCATACATTCGTCAGCACAGTGTAAAAACTCGGCGTATGATTAAATG
>CAYWBF010000525.1:1388-1747 GCA_964456085.1 uncultured Eubacteriales bacterium | reverse complement strand
TGAATATAACAAAAAGGAAAAAATGAAAAAACTGAGTATCGGTGATTTAATTGTATTCAAAAATGCAGGGGCATACGGCTATTCCATGAGTATGCTGCATTTTATTTCCTTCGACTTGCCGAAGGAGATAATAATATAATGTGAGTTCGATGAAATTGCAAAAACCGTAATTTCGCCGAACAAAACGTGAAAATTACTTCGCAATTTAAGCCGCTGAAGCGGCTTATTCGACTTCGTCGAGCTCACGTTAATATAGACCAAAATAGGAGATTATAAATGGATTCAATAAAAGAGCTTGAACGCTACATTTTAGAAAACACTACAGAAGATGACAGATTAGTAAGGGGGATTTGGAGTGT
>CAYWBF010000525.1:0-1378 GCA_964456085.1 uncultured Eubacteriales bacterium | reverse complement strand
TTTTCAAACCGGGGGATAATGTCAAACCATTTGTATGCAAATTCATTGTTTCCCAATCCACAGGACAAGGCTGCGCCTACAGCTCCCACTTTAATTATGAGGTAAATCAACTAACTGAGCTAATAGGTAAGGATTTTTTGAACACCCCCATTAATGACATCGCTTTAAAGGTATCATTAATGGATTCCGTCTGCGAAAAGGTTTTTAAGGCAGAACCGGAAAACACCTTATTTTTAAACGGAACCTCAGAAGAAAAAATGAAATGGCGTACAAATATAATTTACAGCGAGGCAAGAAAGCTTTTGGGTACTACCAGCAAGAAAAAGATTCTCAACGTTGGTGTTGTAGGAAACATTATTAAAAAATTCGCCAGCGAAGGCTTTGAGGTAACAGGAACGGACTATGACGAAAGACTTGTGGGCATAAAGCTGTATAACAACTCGGAGATTTTCCACGGGAGCAAAACCTTGGAGCTTATAGCTCAAAGCGACCTAGCTGTTGTTACTGGCATGACCATAACCACAGGCACCATTGACGACATAATACGCTGCTGTAAGGAAAATAATACAAAGCTCATAATTTTTGCAGAAACAGGGGCTAACTTCGGCGAGTATTTTATAAGTAAGGGTGTAGACTGCTACATCTCCGAGGTTTTCCCTTTCTATATTTTTAATGGTGGAAGCACAATAAAGGTATATAGTAAGTAAAAGGAGTAATGATATGCAAAAGATAAAAACAGAGGTATGCTGTGGCTCTTATGAGGATATTCTTATAGCTAAGGATGTTAATGCGTATAGAATAGAGCTTAATTCGGCCATGTGTCTTGGGGGGCTTACCCCTACGGCGGCACTGCTCACCTTGGCGAGAGAGGCAGAGCTGTCTGTGCTGGCAATGGTTCGCCCGAGAGAGGGTAATTTTTGCTACAGCCAAACGGAGTTTAAGCATATGCTTAGAGAAGCAGAGCTAATGAAGGATTTTGGTGTTAAAGGTATTGTGTTTGGGATTTTAAACAAAGATAATACCATTAACGTAGAAGCCACAAGTGAAATGACCGCACTTGCCAAAGAATTAGGCTATGAGGTTGTATTTCATATGGCTTTTGATGAAACGCCGGATATGTTTCTGGCTATATCACAGCTTATAGACTGTGGCATTGACAGAGTGCTTACAAGAGGCGGCAACAAAAAAAGCGCCATTGAAGGCGCAGAGATGATAGGCAAGCTGATTCAGCAGGCTAATGGCCAAATCGAAATATTGCCCGGCGGAGGCGTTAACGAGAATAACGTTTTACAGCTATTAAGCCTCACAAAAGCCGACCAGGTTCATTTTTCAACCTCCCCATCTGGGAATGAGTCAAGGCTGGAAAAGGTAAAGAGGA
>CAYWBF010000524.1:0-1777 GCA_964456085.1 uncultured Eubacteriales bacterium | reverse complement strand
AATATCAACTCTAAAGGTAGCAATGGAATTATCCGGGTGGTACTCGGGGTAAGTGTGTACGGTTACATGGCTTTTATCTAAATGAGCCACAACTGTTTCACCGTTTTTAGATGGAATCATTGCTTCCTCCGCAACCAAGAAGGTAACGCTGGCACCCTGTGGGTCGTAGTCCTGCTTAGAAACGTTAAGCACATGAGCGCCAATCATTTCCGTAACCTTGTAAAGAATTTTAGTGAGCCTGGCAGAATTGTATTGTTCGTCGATATAGGTAATATAATCCCTTTGCTCCCGTTCGCTTTTTGCGTAGCACACATCGTAGATATTAAAGGTTAATGATTTTGTAAGATTATTAAAGCCGTATAGCTTTAGCTTTTTATCCATGTAATAAATCCTCCCAAAACAAAAAGGCTTAAGCAATGAAGGTATATACTACAACATCACTTAAGCCATTATTCTACTAAATGTGCATATTTATCTATTCACATAAAGAGTACAGAGTCTATATAGCAAAAAATTTACTTTTACCACTCTTAGGCGCCACGGGTACATACCCTAAAAACGCCTTTATTGACCGTTTCACAAGTGTTGTGTAGTAATACACATGGCTATAAAGTAGCCAACTTATAAAATTTGAGCTTTTAACTCAATCAATAAGCAGCATAAGCTGCAATCGGCAGTTGACCCGGCTGTCCGTATGGCCTTGATTCCGGGAAGGAATGGTCAATAAATTTTCGCTTAATACTTTATGAATGCTAAAAATAAGAACGGCACGCTTTGCACCAGCTAACGCTTATATTAAAGCAAGCATTTAATACCCAATTAACATCAGTATAAGACTCTAAATTCTTTTTTGATAATATTATATAAAACATCATTTGTCAACAAAATTTTGAATAGGTCATTGTCTTTTTCAATTGCAAATATTAAACGAGTAATCCTCTATGCATTTCTTAATAGCATCTACAGATGAGCTGAAAATTATTCCATGGCTGGTAGCTTTGCGGGTGTTAATTCTTATGTCTCTTGGTCTATCCTTATATTTTTCGCTATCCTTAACCAAGATACCTTCCTTTAAATGTGCTAGTCCGAGACAGTGGAAAATTTCCTCAACAATTTCATATCGGCTAAGGTCATTCATAGAGCCGAAATGGTATGTACCATATGGTAGCTCAATAAGCTTTATTATGTTTTCCGCAAACTCGTTTACGTAGGTCATTCCTCTATATTCGTTAGGGGAGGCATATATTTTTTGCCCAGCCATAATGTTTTTAATTGTTCCCCACAAAATATTCTCGGACATTTTGCAGCCTTTTTCGGGCAAACCGAAAAGCCATGTTAAGCGAGCTATCCATAGCTCACCCATAATTTCTTTAAGTAAGCCCTCCGCTTCCAGCTTGTTTTGCCCATAAACCGTATCGGGGTTGGCTTCATCAGCTTCGCTGTATGGGCCGGGATTTACATTTCCGTTAAAAATCTGCTCTGTGCTTAGAAAAATTAGCTTTGCCCCTACATTCTTAGTGGCTCTGGCTACATTTACAGAACCTTCTACGTTGATTTTATGAGAGATAAGTGGGTTTTTATTACAATAATCTGTTTCAGCCTTAGCAGCCGCATGAATCACATAGTCCGGCTTAAATTGGTTAAATACTCTTTCAACAATATCCACTTGGCATATATCCATACTTCCGCTGCTTGGTGACAAAATCTTAAGCTCGCCTTCGTAATGCTTTACCAGCCGTGATGCTAAAAAGCCATTTCCACCTGTTATTAATAGCTT
>CAYWBF010000523.1:0-1779 GCA_964456085.1 uncultured Eubacteriales bacterium | reverse complement strand
GAGAGCTTTTTTCCTTTTCGCCAATCCAAACGGTTTTTATTTGGCTGTTTTTAAATGCAAGCTCAAAGCTAAATAGCTCCTTGGCAAGATTGCCCTCGATTTTTTTTATTTTCTCCAGGTCAATGGGAAGGCCTAGCCTCTCGTAGTTAAGGAGAAGATATTTGTAAGCGCTGTTGGCATAGGCGCCTGTTAGGCTGCTGTCAAAAGCAGAGAGGGCAAACTCCACAATCTCCTTGCCTAAGGCTTCTGTAAAATCAGAAAGCCGCTTTGAGGTAAGCACCAGATGATAAATAAACGCCTTAAAGCATAAATCCTCTCCCAGCCGCTCCTTGCTTAAAAACAGGGACATAGAGTAACGGGAGACATCATAATAAGCATTTTTATAAGCCGCATTAATTATGAAGTAGTATATGCCGGATATTTCAAGCTGCTTTGACTCTGCCTCGGTGTAATAATGGAGCGCCTCCTTGGAAAAATCCCTTTCATGCATAAGGGAGGTTACTATTATAAACAGCAGCTCCTTGTGGGGGTAGATACTGTAGGCCTTTTGAGCAAGAAGCAAATTATTGGACAGGACGGCCAAAAGCTCCCTGCTTGGCTCCTTAAACAGCAGCTCTGCTCCAAGACTATTGGCAAGGCAAAAGCTTGCCAGTCCCTTTAAATGGTGACCTTCAACGGAAAACTGTGAAAGCCCCTCCAAAAAAAACATATACACAAAGCTGCTTCGGGATCCTTTGTTGTAGGCGGCCTTTAGGTATAGCTCCATTTTGCCGTACTCACTATCCATAAGGAACACAGATGTAAGGAGGAGCGAATAAAAAAAGCTTTCCCTATCGGCGGAAAAGTCTTCAAGTTGCTTAATATACTTTTTTGCCGCCCTTGGCTTATTACGCTTTGTTTCAAGAAAGGCGTTTAAATATAGATAGGTGGCGTAGTGCTCCGGCTCGTTGTTTTTAAAGAAGTTTTTGTACATGCTTATTTCGTCAAGGGTGTCCTGTGCTTTGTCAAAGTTATTTTGAAGTATATTAATTTTGCAGGCAATAAAATAAAGCTCCAGCCTTGCCGGGCTAAAATTAAAAGCAGAGGTAGCCACATGAAAGGCTTTATACAAAAAGTCCTTTTTTTGAGTTAAGTAAAAGAAAAAAATATACCTAAGGGCCAGAGCGATTGCTGCTTCCTCTAGCTTTTTGCCGTCGGCTTTGCAGCGCTCAAAAAGCTGCTCGCTTTTCTTTAACTTTTTTTCAAGAACAGAGATAGACATTCTATTTGTAGCTCCCTACGGAAAACATTATTTTCTTTGTATAAAATTTATTCTCGTACGTTGCCTTTATAATAATTTCTGTTTTTATGGTGGGGCGCTTGGTCAAGGATAGCTGCGCCTGCAGAAGTGCCGGTATTTTTATGTTGAACTCAATTTCCTTAGAATCACTTACAAAGTAGGTTTTTGCTGTAAGTTTAATAAAATTGTCCTTGGGTAAAATATCCACAGCCAAATCCTTCTCGCAGAAATTTGTAATCTTTAATACTCCCACATCGTCAAAGCTTAATGTATGATTAAGAAGCTGCGCGTCGAACACGCCCTTTTTGATTACGGTAACAGTCATAACACTCTTGTTGCCCATGTGGTCTGTTAATATGATTTTGTTCATTTCCAGCCTTTTTTTTACAAGGGCAGGGAAAAGCTTAACCTGTACCTTTGTTTCGCTTCCTTCGCTTTGTGAGTCCATAGTGGGAAAGTTTTTTTCTGTAATATAGCTTTCGGAGAAATTAAGCCATTCA
>CAYWBF010000522.1:0-1783 GCA_964456085.1 uncultured Eubacteriales bacterium | reverse complement strand
CAAACCCCCTAGTTATAAGCTAAAATTTCCATGCCCGATTGTTTTAATAATGAATTTACCGTCTGTGGCATAAAGCTCAACGGTTCTACCGTAATTGTTTCCCGTATCCTTACCAATAAGGGGTATATTCATTGAAGATAGCATTCGCATTGTAGCTTCTACATTTCTGTCGCCTATACGCATACTTTCATTAGTAGAGTGAATGGCAAACATTTGAGCACCTCCGGCAATTTTTGCCTTCATAAGCTCCTTTCTTGCGCCTATTCGTATCATGTCGTTAACAAGCTTGACGATAGCAGTGTCAGCAAATTTCGCAACGTTGGAATTATTTTGTATGGCTTTTGAATCGGGTAACATAACATGAGCTAAGCCGGCAACCTTATGTACGGAATCATACAACGCTATGCCGACGCAAGAACCAAGGCCAATGGTTGTCAAAGAACCATTATCCTTAGTAACATTCAAATCGGCCATTCCTACAATAATCATTCCGCTAATCATCACTCATTACCCCTAAAGCTTTCAAAATTTTTCCAAAGGATTCATAATCGGGCACCAATATAAAATAACCTGAAACATTTTCTTCTTCTGTAGCAAATACTGATTCTATAAATAAAACACTATCTGCTATTTTGCCAAACTCTATGGCAGGCACGCTTAGTATGGCGTTAGCCATGTCTATAGACAAGTATGGCACAGATGGCTTAATGTCCTTGTTTATTAGCTGTGCCAGAGAGCCTAAGTAAGAGCTTGCCAAAATATTTCCTATTTCTGAAAAGGCCGAAAGCTCCATCTCCGAATAATTGAATTTGTTTTCGGAGTTTTCTGCCTCGTCATTATTTTGATTTACGTTACCCAATAATATTCTTATCAAAGATTGGGCAGTGCTTCTGGTAGACAGGAACATCATCATTCCGTTTATATCACCCGATAAATTTACTAAAATTCCAAAAATAATATTTTCGGGTCCGCCAATGAAATTTGCGATTTCAGAAAAGCCAACAAGATTTACCACAGGCACGAACATGTCAACCTTTTTTCCAAGCATCTTTGCTAAAGCAGAAACGGCATTTCCTGCGCCTATATTACCTATTTCTCTAAGAACATCAAAGTGCATACTGTTAAAATTTTCAAAATCTCCCACAAAAATACCTCCCTGTGTTAATCAAGTTTCCCATAAATAGAATAATATCACAATATCCGGCTATATCGTTACCTAAAGCCTTATTATCTTGTGCTGCGTAGTTTAACCGCTGATTTTCTCTGCTCATCGAAAATAAACTTAATTATTCTCTCTTGGTCTTCTGGTGGAATATCTTGAAACATAACCCTAAATTGGTACTTAAATTCAGATTTTGGGAAGGTTTGTTTATGTAATACCTTACCGAGAACGTCTATAAAATCATCATTTAATTCAATGTTACAACGTACATAGCTGTTGTCGGGAATATCATCGTTAGCAACAAATCTCACGCCGCCGCCGGAAATATCCTTAATAACCCCGTCAAAATATTCTTCGTTTTCAATACTTTCTTCTTCAAAATTATCGGCATCGGATATACAAAACTGAATAGGCAAGGCGCATAAATGTCTAAAATACTCTCTGCGCTGAATTTTTTCGCCATCGGACATAAGCTTAATTTCAATTAAGTTCATACCGTCCTCTCTAAATGCCCTAAGTATACTTGTGTCAAACCTGTACATGCCCTTTGATGTTAAAAATAAAAAATTATAAACCTCGGTTGATGTAAGCTTTATTAGCTGACCATAGGAGATGGGCATA
>CAYWBF010000521.1:0-1783 GCA_964456085.1 uncultured Eubacteriales bacterium | reverse complement strand
ACCTTACCCATGCTATTCAAAAAAGAACACTATCACACTATAACGAAGACTTGCAGGAAATGGTGCAGGAAAAAACCAAGATAATCAAAGAGTTACAATATGCCATTGTATATACCTTGGCAGACTTGGTAGAAATGCGTGATAACTCTACGGGCGGTCATGTGCTGCGAACACAATCTTATTTTCAGCTTATCTTGGATTATCTTGCGGAAAAAGACATTTATCAAGCCGTGCTAAAAGATTTAGACCAGCGAGTCTTATTAGAAGCATCACAACTCCATGATGTGGGAAAAGTGGCAATATCTGATGCTATACTCCTAAAACCCGGCAAGCTTACACCGGAAGAATTTGAAATAATGAAAACTCATACAGTAATTGGTTACAACGCAATTGTTAGAGCTATGGAGCTTACTAATGATAAGGAGTTTTTAAATATAGCTTCTATCGTGGCACTATCCCATCACGAAAAATGGGACGGCTCGGGTTATCCTAATGGACTAACCGGCGAAAACATTCATGTTGCTGGGCGTATTATGGCTATTGTTGATGTTTATGACGCTTTAGTATCTGAGCGACCCTACAAAAAGAAAATGAGCCACGCACAGGCAATGCAAATTTTAATTGACGGGCGTGGTACGCATTTTGACCCTATTCTAATTGATGCAGTTGTGGCAATAAATGAAAAATTCGAAGAAATAAGCCATCATACTTAATACTATTTCCATTAAAAACTTAGAAAAAAATTTTGCTATTACTCCAATGCTTCAAGGAGAAATGCAAATTTTATCTCATATTAAACATGGGAATAGTATAAAATGTAGAATAATATAAGACTTTGTCGGAAAACTAAAGATAAATCAAGAAGGGAGTAATTTAAATGGATAATAAAATGAAAAATACAAAACAAAACAAAAAACAAGATGGAAAATTTCACTCTAAGCATATAAAACATGACCCACAGGCTGAAAGTGCAAGAGCTGTTTTTGGCTTGAAACACCCAGATGAAGACGACGATAAATGAGCCTAACACAGCTTTTTTGGCAAATTAACGAGAATTTGCTGCAAAACCCTAAACCTTCTGAATATTTATCTGAAGTTTTCTATAACCCCTTATTTAGAGAATACCCTTTTGAGCTTCTCTACAATCTAAGAAACACACAGCAATCACCTAAGCATCATCCTGAAGGCAATGTGTGGAACCATACTTTACTGGTTGTTGATGAGGCTGCTAAGTTAAAATCTGCTAGCAAAGATTCCCCTGTATTTTTATGGGCTGCTCTTTTGCATGATATAGGTAAACCTTCTACTACAAAAAATAGAAAAGGTAAGATTACAGCATATAATCATGATAAAGTGGGTGCTTTGCTGGCTAAAGATTTTTTAAATGAGTTTGTAGAGAACGAAAAATTTATCGACGAAGTTGTACATCTTGTCAGATGGCATATGCAGATTTTATTTGTGGTTAAAGACTTACCCTTTAGGGATATAGATACACTGAAGCAACAGACAGATGTAAACGAAGTTGCCTTATTAGGTCTTTGTGACAGGCTTGGCAGACACAATGTTAACAAAGAACTGGAAAGAAACAATATCAGAATTTTCAGACAAAAATGCAACAACTTTTAAAACCTTGGGAAACTTTTTTGAAAAAAAGTTTCCCAAACCCTTCAAAAAACTTTTACATTCGAATGCCGAGCTTTTGGCTTTTTTTGAAATGCGGTATTTTTGATTCAAAAAAAAGTCTATTTCAGTAAGTTATTTTCTCTCATAGAAAAAGCAGAAT
>CAYWBF010000520.1:0-1788 GCA_964456085.1 uncultured Eubacteriales bacterium | reverse complement strand
TTTTGAAAGCCTACCAGCTTCATTTGGTTGAAAAGTTTTGTAAAGAGATGCTACGGTGTGCGTATTTAAATTGTCCATACAAGTATCACTTTTTCATTATTCGGATAACACTCATCCAAAAGCCACTTAATCATCTTAGCCCAATCTTCACATATTCTTCTTGAAAGTGCAAATGTATTCCTCCACCCTGCAAGAGGTTCTGTGAACATAAAATTAGTGTTTTGAGTGAGATTACGCTTATTTAACAAAGTTATAAACATTCTCTCAAATTCATATCTATATTGTAATATCCAAGCTTTGCATGTAAATTCATTGATTTTATATTTATCGAAACTTGTCGGTTTTTATTGGAAATAGTTGACAAAAAAGATATTATAATTTTAAACTAAGCAAAATACTCATTTTGCTTGTTTCACATATTCCTCTCTACAGAACAAAAACAATGGCAATGCAAGTGAAAAACCTACTGCGAACAATGTGACTAAACAAATCCGCTGATATTTTTTCAATGACAGTCGTTTGCTTTCTTTGAACATAAAAATCAAAAAAACGAAACAAGAAATAAAGAAGTCAACTGCAAAAAAAGTTGAAATGTTATTAGCGAATAATTCTGAAACCAGTAGAGTAAAATTCAAACCATTATTTGCTAAGAACATAATCAAAAAGTAGTAAGGCAAGGCGGTTCCAATTATTGCAAATGTTAAGTAGATTTTTTTCATACCCATATTCCTTTTCATAAAATATTGAATCTCAACTTCTTAATATACCGAAACTGAGAGATAACTTTTCTTTTGGCCTGCTCGCCCGAACTATGCATTTATGTAGGGTCTTTTTTGATTATATCACAAGCATAGGGGAAAAGCAATTATATTGATGTAAATTTTACTAAACTGAAAGAAAACGCTTGGGGCGATTTTCTTGCTGTTGTTTTTTTATAAAACTCCAAAAAGTTTACGTTAAGTTTACTTTGGCTTGATATGCTTTTTACACAAAAGAAAGGGGGCTTATAATGACAACCATAGAAACAACAGAAGCAATGGGTAGGCACGAGCTAAAGTATTACATAAATCAAAGCGACCTTATTCAATTACGTTCAAGACTCAGCGTAGTGTTAAAAACTGATGAAAACTCTCCTAACAGAAGCGGATACAGAGTGCAAAGTCTTTATTTTGATAATTATAACGACAAAGCACTTAGAGAAAAAATAGATGGAGTGGACGATCGTGAAAAATTCCGCTTGCGTTTATATAACTCAGATGTGAGTTTTATTCGCCTTGAAAAGAAATCAAAGAGAAATGGGATATGCTACAAGCAAAGTACAGTCATAAGTTATGATGCTTGCAAGAATATAATTGACGGCAATTTTACTGTCTTTGAATTTACAAGCACACCACTTCTTGTTGAGCTGTATGCAAAAATGAGGTTTCAAAACCTTCGTCCTCGTTACATTGTGGATTATATGCGTGAAGCCTTTATCCACCCTGCTGGAAATGTGCGTGTAACTCTTGATTACGACATAAGGGGTAGTGACAACATTAGGCAATTTTGTGAAAGTGAGATAATCTCGGTTCCTGTGCCAAATACTGCTATTCTCGAAGTGAAATACGACAATTTTTTACCCGAAATAATCCGTGGCTTGACGGCTCTTTCAAGCAGACAATCCTCTGCCTTTTCAAAATATGCGGCAGTACGAATATAAGGGAGAATTTACATTATGAATTTTAGTGATATTTTCAAATCCAGCTTTCTTGAGAAAGCTGCTAACTTTTCTTATTTTGACATTATTCT
>CAYWBF010000519.1:0-1795 GCA_964456085.1 uncultured Eubacteriales bacterium | reverse complement strand
CAGGAGTTTATTGCTGAAAGGATTCATGAGCTGCTGGAGCTTGCTGATTATGAATAAAAAATGGTCGTATGTTATAGAAGAGTTGAAAATCTGTATAGATTTAACTCTTATATAATATACGGCCATTTTTGATTTGTAATAAACGTCTTTAGGTAAGCTTCTTAAAATTATTAATAATATAATTATTAAAATATTCAATGTATGGGCTTACGTTATGTCTGTGATAGTTAAAGAAAATTTCCCGAAACATTTCCAAATCCTCAATGCTTACGATTCGTATACTGTTCAGGTTGCTCATAAGCCAAGTGTGGGTAGGAATAAAGGCAAGTGCGTTTGTTTTATTGGCAAGACTTCGTACCGTTGAAGCGTCGTCTGAGGTGAGGGCAATTTTAAGCTGTATGTTGTGGCTTTTTAAATAATTATCAATTGTGGTTCTAATAGGTATGTGGTGGGTGGTCATTATGAATGGGTAATTAATTATATCCTCTATGAAAATCTGTTTCTTTGTAAAAAGTGGGTGCTTCATTGGTATTCCAAGCTTAATTTCTTCCTTAAACAAAAACTTGCTGTCAAAGCTTTCGCCTGAATAATTTAACTCGGAAATAATTACGTCAAAGGTATTATCATCGAAGTTGCTGTCATGTTGAAATATATTAAAACCGATTCTTGGGTACTTGGCACGGAAATTTGATATTAGCTCAATGATTACTGGAGAGGCGCTTGAGATTTTTATATTAATGGTGCCTACAAGCTCATTAGAAACTACCTTTAAGTCAAAAAATGTTGATTCAAGGGCAGATAGAATAGGAGTTATATTTTCCAAAAAGTAAATGCCATTGGAATTTAATATTACCTTCTTTCCACTTCTCTCAAACAAAGCAGCGCCAAGCTCAAATTCAATTTGCTTTATAGCTTTGCTAAGTGCTGGCTGGGTAATATTAAGAAGCTCTGCCGCTTTTGATAGATTTTGTGTGTCTGCTGCTGCTTTAAAATACTTTATATGTGAAATTTCCATAGAATTTCTCCGTTCCTGCTTATAACTGTTATGCATATGTATTATAAGAAATTATATATTGAAATACTTAGAAAAGTCAATGTATAATTATAGCGGTGATTAGAGATGGCATATGAAAGTAAAGAACGAGTTTACGAGCATATGAAGGCTATAGGCTGTCTATCCGTTGTTGCACAACCTATTCTTTTACATTATTACAAGCTTGAAAATAGTTCTCTGTTCTTTTTTTTAATGACCCTTGTAAAATTTTCGGCACCTGTTTTTATTTTTTGTATAGGAATAAATTTATATAGCTTATCGAAAAACTACAAGGAGCACATAAAATCAAAAATAGGCACAATATTTTTACCCTACATTTTTTGGTGTGTAGTGTACTCGCAGCTAAACTTTAGCCAAGAAGGTATGTCCACGTATTTCTTATACTTTGTGACAGGAAGCATGGCACCCCATTTATGGTATGTCATAATGATGGCTCAATTCCAGCTTTTTTATCCTGTAATTACAAAGCAAATACCAAAACTACTTACTCTAAAAGGCGTAGCCTTTACCATTGTAGCTTACCTTTTAATTAATCAGCTTTATTTCTACATATTTAATACTACCCAGAATTTTTATATAAGACTTATTGACCGCTCCTTTATTTTGTTTTTTGTGTACTTCTTGCTTGGGGTGGCTTTTGATACATATTTTGATGAGGTAGTAGAATTTCTTACGAAGTATTTTTATGTTATATTTGTTGCATTTGTGAGCTTGCTGATATTTGTCGCATTAAAAAACAGC
>CAYWBF010000518.1:0-1800 GCA_964456085.1 uncultured Eubacteriales bacterium | reverse complement strand
CATCAGAATTACCTCCCAATACAATGAGTTTAGGCGTGTTTCAAAAACTGAAACACGCCATTTTTTTACTAAAATGAAATTTCCATTCCGTCATACGCTGTAATAATACCATATTGTGAAACTGCCGCTTCTATTTCGTCATGCAAAAGTATTCCGTTATGTGAAAAGTGAGTGATAACCAATTTTGTTTCGGAATAAATGCAGCCTTGTTTCTTTAGCCTGTCAATTGTCTCTAATACATCATTGATGCCCATATGATTTTTACCACAGCCGTATTTTACCATAGTGCAATCCAAGCTGACTAGTTCCAGTTTTTTACTACCTAAAAATTCCCATGTTTCCTCGGGGAAGATTCCTGTGTCATTACCATAAAGCAGGCTCTTTCCCTCTGATTCAATAAGGTAAATAAGGCATTTTTCTTTTTTATCGTGGGTTGCCAGCAATGGTGTAACCTTATGCTTTCCAATTTGCAACGTAACGAACGGCTGCACTTCTTTGCAGCAAAGCACATCTGAAAGCCCTTGACGAAATTCATTTTCTTTCATATAGGCTTGATACTTTTTAAGAAGGGTATCATTTCCGTAAAGAGTTAACACCGTTTGTAAGCCGTGAGCATTGTCACCGCACCTATATGATAAATCATCTGGATACAAATGGTCTTGATGAGTATGCGTTATTAATACACTTTCTATGTTTGGCAAATCCAAGTCGTCACGCAGCATATGCATGTAGGTGTCGGGAGGGAAGTCCACCAGAAGGCTGTCATCAATTACAGCTTGAGAGCGAGTTCTTAAGTTTTTCCCACCTAAAGCTTTTGCTCTCTTGCAACTATCGCAGTGACAAAACAAAGCCGGCCAGCCCTCGGCGGCAGCAGTTCCCAAATATTTGATCTTCATTTTGTTTCAGTCCCTTGTATTATAGTAAAAGTAAATTGTAATTCTGAAAATAATAAGGAAAAGCAAAAGCATTTTTCTAGGTTTCACATAGTACCCCTTTGTGAAAAATGCTCTGCCTTTCCTATTATGTTCTAGATTACCATATCCTATGATTTAACAGCTCCGCTTGTCAAGCCTCCAATTATATTCTTTTGCATGAATATATAGAAAATAATTATTGGCAGCATGGACATGCAGAAGGTAGCAAAGGTTAAGCCATAGTCAACGCTGAATTCTGTTTTAAAATTGTATTGAAATAAAGAAATAGTCCAATTTTTCCAAGTTCGGTTAAGTGTAATGAGCGGAAGCATAAAGTCGTTCCAAATCCACAAGCCGTTTCTTATCAAAACTGTTGCCATCATGGGCTTAATCAAAGGTAAAACCACCATGCTGTAGGTTTGCAGAGTGCTTGCTCCATCAATATACGCCGCTTCCTCAATATCTTTTGGAATGGAATGTAAATAGCCTACATATAAAAACACCGATTCGCAAGTTGCACTGGAAATACACAGTATTGCCAAGCCGGTTGGGTTAAGCATTTTAAATGCGCTAAGAAGTCTTACCAATGGCATCATTTTAACTTCAAAGGGAATAAAAATTCCCAATAGCAAGAAGTAGTATATGTATCTGTAAAGTCTGCTTGAATCCATTGAACGGGAAATTGCGTAGCTCATCATAGGCATTATTATTGAATTGCCTATCAAAACGAATACTGTTATATAAACTGTGTTTCTGAGAGCAAGAAAATATTTGCCCCCAGTCAAAACTGTTTTAAAATTACTAAGATTAAAGGTTTTAGGAAATGCAAAGAAGCTTGCCGTGTTTTCCGCCGCAGTTTTGAATGCAGTTGCAACGGTCATGTACA
>CAYWBF010000517.1:0-1808 GCA_964456085.1 uncultured Eubacteriales bacterium | reverse complement strand
ACAGTTGCATTTGGCAGGCTAAAAAATCCGGTCTTGTGGGACGATGAGGAGGAAGTCACAATAGTGTTTCAGCTTGCAATTCCTTTAAAGGATCAAGGCAACAGACATCTTGAAATATTGGCAGCGTTATCAAGAAAGCTGATTCATGAAGATTTTAGGGAAAAAATTGTAAGTGCTGTTTCAAAAGAAGAAATTCTTGGATTAATTGGAGTTATCTAGTATAAATTAGGAGGGGTTTTTATGGCTAGCGGCGGCTTTGGCGAATTAGCTGGAATTTTTAAAGAAACAAGAAAGCATTTAATGAACGGTGTATCATATATG
This sequence comes from uncultured Eubacteriales bacterium, assembly GCA_964456085.1. GTDB lineage: Bacteria > Bacillota > Clostridia > Lachnospirales > CAYWBF01 > CAYWBF01. The sequence continues at coordinate 1,487 of CAYWBF010000517.1, read as the reverse complement.
GTACCATTTGTAGTTGCTTCAGGTGTTATACTTGCTGCTTCTGTAGCAATGTATGGTCAAGGGGGTGTGCCTACAGAGGGAACATGGCTAAACCAACTTTTCTTTATCGGCGCATCAGGCATGGGGCTTATGGTTCCTATTTTATCGGCATATATAGCGGCTTCTATTGCTGACAGAGCAGGTATTGCCCCTGGAGCAATCGGCGGTGCTGTGGCTAATACTATAGGCGCAGGATTTTTAGGTGGAATGTTTTCGGGTTTGTTGGCCGGTGTTGTATGCTATTACCTTAAGAAAATAAAGCTTCCGCCTTCCTTAAGGTCACTTTTGCCAATAATAATTATTCCCATTTGCGGCACGGTGATTACCGCAAGCATTATGCAGTGGGTAATCGGAGCACCAATCGCCGGAATTATGAACGTTATGACTAATTTCTTAACAAGCCTAAGCGATGGCAATAAGGTTTTGCTTGGAATCGCTTGCGGTGCAATGTCTGCATTTGATATGGGCGGGCCTATTAACAAGGTTTCTTTTGCCTTTGCCGTTGGTACAGTAAGCTCCGGAATATATACATACGCCGGCGGAAGTGCCGTTGCTGTTTGCGTACCTCCTTTGGGTATGGCTTTGGCAACAATACTTGCGCCAAAAAAATATACAAGTGAAGAACGTGAAGCTGGCAAGGGTGCTTTTGCAATGGGTCTTGTTGGCATAACAGAGGGTGCTATTCCTTTTGCAGCCAATGACCCTCTAAGGGTTATTCCGGCTCTTATGATTGGCGATGCAATCGGCGTTTCCGTTGCATTCCTTTTAAATGTTACATGTAAGGTAGCCTGGGGCGGTTTAATTGTTGCGCCTGTAGTTGGAAATGTTTTTGGATTTTTATTAGCTATTGTTGTTGGTATGTTTTCAACTGCAGTCATAGTTAATTTCCTTAAAAAACCTGTTGATACCGACAGCACAAAGGGTGTAGCCAGTACAAAGGCGTCGGCTGGGGAAGAATTGGAGCTATCTTTTGATTGATATTTATAATTTTTTAGAATAATGCTTCTATAAGGAGGAAGAAAAATGAAGTTTATCGCTGTAACCGCATGTCCGTCCGGAGTTGCACATACCTATATGTCTGCCGAAGCGTTGGAAAAGGCTGCAAAAAATAAAGGTATAGAAATTAAAATTGAAACTCAAGGTTCATTAGGGATTGAAAACAGGCTTACTGAGGAAGACGTAGCTTCTGCCGATGCTGTTATTTTAACTAAGGATATGCCTATTCTTAATGAAGATAGGTTTGCTGGAAAATTAATTGTAAGAACAGGTATAAGTGATGCTATAAAAAAGGCAGATGCTATTATTGCTAAAATTGAAGAGCATGTTAATTCAAAAAAATAAAATAGCAATGAGGTAATACTATGTCTGAAAGAATAGAAATTCTAAAAAAGAAAATGCTTGATGAGGAGCGCTTTGCTTCCATAGAGCAAGCCTTGATTATTACAAGA
>CAYWBF010000516.1:0-1810 GCA_964456085.1 uncultured Eubacteriales bacterium | reverse complement strand
CACATGTTACTGTATTGAAAACAATACAAGACTTGTCCTTAAATTTTTAAAGTGGTAAGGTATTTATACGCTGATAAATATCTGACTCAGCATTGCCAATGGATTCGAATGAATTGTTTATTGTTTTCCTTTTTTTGCCCACTTCTATATAATCTACGAAATCATTTACAATTTCATAGGTCAAACTTTCAAAGTGAGCATTTTCTATTAAGATTTTGCCCATGTCTTTTAAGGCACTTTTTTAAACGATTAGCTTAAATATTTCCGTATCAATACTGCGTAACCTAAGATTATGATTTTTTACTCTGTTTGAAGATTCTGTTATATAGTAAGAAACTCCGCTTCGCCTAATCAGACTATAGCCGCAATCCAAAAATTTTTATCTTGCCTGCCGAAAGGTGTGCATGAGCCAAACCTTTGTTAATGCCGTCTTTTGGCTTATGTACGGTTCTCCCAGCTTCTCTAAGAGTTTGAATCTTAATAAAGTTTACCGGTCAATATGACTGTCTCATTCCCTTTTATCCTGCTATTAAAATACCTCCTATTATAGTTTTATTCAACAATAGAAGGTATTTTAGTCTGTCCGTTTCGGGGTTCTGTTACTTAAAAACCGTTTATTTTTTCAGCATCTCAGTTTGTAGACAAACACGAGAATAACAAGTTATAAATTTTGTTAAACCTTTGAAGCAAATTTCCCGGTAACCGGATTTATATGTATTTCACTCTATTGCAAGCTTTCGAAAACTACGTTATAATATAAAAATATGTAAATATTTCCTTCTATAATTTATATTAATATACTTTAAATCTCAAACCCGTACTAAAATATTTTGAATTATATACAAAATAGGAGGTTTCAGATGAAGCTGAGGCAGAAAAAGTCACTAAAATGGGGTATATCCATACCTATCATAGCTTTATTTTTCGTTTCTATAATTGCTATTTTATCTGTTGTGCTGTCTATTTTTTATGATACATCAACAAATCTTTCAAAAAACTATATCAGTGAAATGGCAGGAAAATCTGCCGGTCTTTTAGTCTCGAAATTAGAACGTCTTGCCGCAACAGCAAAAACAAATACCAAAACCCTAGAAACTCTGCTTAAAAATGACGAATTACACAGAAGCTGCGCCATAGAAATTTTGGGAGAGTCTATACTGGCAAATGAAGAATTTGTTGGGATAGGTATTATGCCTGAATTTGACTTATTCGAGCCGGAAGAAGGCTATAATTTCGAGGGTAATTCGTTCCACCCATATATTTTTAAAAGCTCAAATTCTCAATACAGCTTTGAGTCTGTAGGCACTTATGATGAATATTCGGTTGAGGATTATTATTCCATACCCAAGGAAACAGGTAAACTATACATAACAGACCCATATTTTTATCCGGTAGCCGGCCAAGAGGTATTAATGGTTACAATATGTGTTCCGTTTTACATTGACGGTAAATTTGCAGGCGTTATTGGTCATGACGTTGATGTAAATTTCTTTGAAGAAAATTTATCTCAAGTTAAAATTTTTGAAAGCGGTTTTCTGTTCTTGATAAGTTCAAATGAGTATTTGGCATATTATCCGAATACACCCCATGAAATCGGTCATCCTCTTATGGACACAACTTGGAAGGACTATCCGGAGGATTTGAAAGCTATTCGTGATTCAATCAATACAAATACAATTCAATCCATTAGAACAAGCGACGATGAAGTCGGCTTAAGTGAGATTGACTCTTACTTCGTTCCTTTCCGGTTTGCGGGCTTAGACAAGCCTTGGGTAATGGGAGCAGTGGTTATACCCTCTGAGGCTAACTC
>CAYWBF010000515.1:0-1814 GCA_964456085.1 uncultured Eubacteriales bacterium | reverse complement strand
GAATACTGCAATGCAGGCAGCCAAAGCGCCCAGATTTAGCATGTATTTTTTCATGTAGAACGCTTTTTTCGTTTCCAGAATTGCTGTCTCTTGAACAGTTGCTTCTTCTACAGTTGCTTTGTCTACAATTGCTTCCTCGACATTAGCCTGCTCTACATTCGCCTCCTCAACATTCGCTTCCTCAACAATCTCATCCTCAATCATACCAATAATATCTAAGAGCCTTTCACTTCTATTCCTCTTTTCACTCAATGGCAACACCTTCCTTTTCCAGATAAAGCTTTAATTTTTTTCTGCTCCTAAACAAATTGGATTTTATCTTGCTTTCAGAACTCTTGAAAAGCTTTGCTATTTTTTCTGTGGAATCCGCGTACCAATACCGCCTTACAAAAATAAGTCTGCTTTGCGTATCAATGGAGCGCAAAAAAGTACTGATAAGCTTTGCAATCTCCCCGTCTTCTGGGATGGTGGATGCTTTTGTATCTGGGAGGCAATCATCCAATTCGCTTAAAAGCAAGGAAACGGTATTTCCCCCTCGCTTGGCTGCAGCTTTTCGCTTAAACTTGTTCAAAGATAGATTTCGAGTGATTTTAGCCAAGTAAGCAGAAAAGATAGAGGGTCGCTGCTCAGGAATAGAATTCCAAGTTTGCAGATAAGTGTCGTTTACACACTCGTCTGCGTCCTCCTGGTTTAAAAGAATATTCAAAGCAATCATTTTACAGTACCCTCCGTATTTCTGCGCGGTTTCCTTGATGGCCTGCTCCGAGCGCTCCCAAAAAAGCTCAATGATTTTAACGTCCTCCATACCTTCTCTCCTTCGCCCTGCCCTTGCTTCGTCTCCAACAGTGTTCAACAATCTTTTTCTATTGGTTGATGGTCTTCACTTATATAGACAACATTTTTTCCTCTCCGTCGCGTAGAGCTTAAAAATTTTTTAGCACAAAAATTATAACATAAATTTCTTCTGCTAACGGATATAAAAACAAACAAGCCATTAATTCCTTAAATAAAGAATTAATGGCTTAAAATCAATCAGTCAATTATCAGTCAATATTGTATGTCCTTCAAAAAATAAGACAGGGCACTGTTATACCCAGAACATCCAAAGCTGCCAGTAGAATATATTGAATGTTACGATGAGCCCCATAATACCATTCATCACTAGGCCTACCTTTTGTTTTTTTGTCAACCCAAGGGGCTTCCATTTCATTGCAAGATTAATGGCATAAGCAACAGGGACTAGCCCCAGCAAAATAAAGCATAACCCGCTAATCATGAATGTAGTGGGTGTAGCCGTTAATGTCTGTGTGCTGGATATGAATAGCAACAGATTCAATAGGGTCAGCAGAATGGCGCTGCATAAAACCAGCCGCCAAGCATTCAACGGACTTTTTTTCTTTCGAATGAGCCGGACTAAAGCAACAATCCAAAATACAAGGCTGTAAATAAAAGCGATAATGAGTAAAACCAGGGTAAGAAGTTCAAAAATATATGCAATAAAACTCAAGCGCTGATAATCATAAACAAAAGCATGCAGGGTTTGTACGTTTCCGGCCTTGTCATAGCTGGCATACAATAGTTCTCTGTCATTGGGAGGGACTTTGGGAGGGAGCAACATAAACATTCCGGGGCGCACCTGCTTAAAGGCATTGTCATTCTGAGATACGTTTAAAGAGCTAAAAAAACCTAATACCTTTTGGATTCCCACGATAAAGCCCCGTGTTTTTTTGTAAACACCTGCAACAGAGGTAGGATTGTTTTCATCGGCTTTTAACTCAACAGCTCCAAATATTTCCTCCATGAGCCCCTTATTA
>CAYWBF010000514.1:0-1822 GCA_964456085.1 uncultured Eubacteriales bacterium | reverse complement strand
TGAGGAATCCAAAACTATGAACACAGAGCTTGACCTTGTAGAAGGTATGCAATTTGATCGTGGCTACTTGTCAGCTTACATGGCAACTGATATGGAAAAAATGGTTGCTATTATCGACAACCCACATATTTTAATTACCGATAAAAAGATTTCTAATATTCAAGATATTCTTCCATTACTTGAGCAAATCGTTCAAACAGGGGCTAAGCTTCTTATTATTGCTGAGGACGTTGAGGGTGAGGCTTTAACTACATTGGTTGTTAACAAGCTTAGAGGTACATTCACCTGCGTGGCTGTTAAGGCACCTGGCTTTGGCGACAGAAGAAAAGCTATGCTTGAGGATATTGCTATACTTACAGGCGGTCAGGTTATTTCCGAGGAGCTTGGTATTGAGCTTAAGGACGCTAAGATTGACATGCTTGGTCGTGCAAAAACCGTTAAGGTTGAAAAGGAAAACACTATTGTTATTGACGGCGCTGGAGACAAGAACAAAATCTCTGCAAGAGTTGCACAAATTAAAGCTCAAATCGAGGAAACTACCTCTGAATTTGACAAAGAAAAGCTTCAAGAACGTCTTGCTAAGATGGCTGGCGGCGTAGCTGTAATTAAGGTTGGTGCTGCTACAGAGACAGAGCTTAAAGAGAAAAAGCTTCGCATGGAGGACGCTTTAGCAGCTACTCGTGCAGCTGTTGAAGAAGGCATCATCTGCGGCGGTGGCTCTGCTTATATCCACGCTACTAAGGACGTTGCAAAGGTTGCCGCTGAATTAAACGGTGACGAAAAGACAGGCGCAGAAATCATTCTTAAGGCGCTTGAAGCTCCTGTTCGTCAGATTGTTGACAACGCCGGAATGGAAGGCTCTGTAATTGTTTACAAGCTTAAAGAAAAAGAGAAAAACATCGGCTACGATGTAATGACAGAAAACTACGTTAACATGGTTGACGCTGGAATCATCGACCCAACTAAGGTTGCTAGAAGCGCACTTCAAAATGCAACATCTGTTGCTTCCTCCTTATTAACAACAGAAGCTGTAGTAGCAGACATTAAAGAGCCAGAACCAGCAATGCCAGCAGGCGGCATGGGTGGAATGGGCGGCATGATGTAACCAAGAGCGAAATCGCTCTATACCGCTAATCACTAAGAGGCTGCAGCAATACGATATTAAATTATCGTGTTGCTGCAGCCTCTTTTTTTATAATCCCATTGCCCATCAATCATTAATTCTATAAAAAAATATTTTGCATAAGGAACATATACAAAATGGTTCCTGTACTAATGCTAAGTAAAGTGCTCTTTTTCCATTTGTGTATCACAAAAATAAATACACTAGAAATAATTTCCGGCAGTCCGTGTAGTGGCGTAAAAACAGCATCTTTAAAACAATAGGCCACAAGCAGCCCAATCGCTGCATAGGGTAAAACTGTTCCTAAATATGAAATATAGAGAGGTGGAGCTTTTCCTTCGGGAAAAATTAGGAAGGGTAAGAATCTGGTTAACATCGTACCAAATACCACGAATGCGATTGTAATAATCATTTGTAGGGTTGTCATTGTAATATCTCCTGTTTGAACCTGTCTTTACTTATTGTAAAACACGCAATAATTGATATCATGGAAGGTATAATAAAATTTCTACTGCCAAATAGCAACAAGCAAATAAACGAACATCCCAAACCAATAAGAGAAGGGAAGTGAGTTTTCTTTTCTTCCCATTGGTTTATAAACATAACAATGAATAATGCAGTCATTACAAATTCAATACCAGTGGTTTCAAAATGAATGATATATCCAAGAAAGATATAGCAAGTACTTTGCAGATAAAA
>CAYWBF010000513.1:0-1841 GCA_964456085.1 uncultured Eubacteriales bacterium | reverse complement strand
GAATATGGATACTGTGCTACATTCCTTGCCAGCCTAATTCTTGAAGAAATTATTACTGAATCGTTTGTTATGGGGTCTTTATACCATTCGTTCATAGGGTATGCTTCTCCTTTCAAAAATACTCTTTCTTCTATTTTAATGCTTCAAGCTCCTTGATTTTGTCTCTAATTTGAGCCGCTTGCTCGTATTCCTCGTTTTCAATAGCCTTAGCAAGAGAAAGACGCAAGGCGTCCACTTCTCTTTTTCTAAGAAGTTCGGCACCAGACTTAATAGGGAACTTCCCTTGATGGGTAACACTGCCTTGGATATTTTTTAAAACCTGTGCAAGCTCTTTTCTAAATGTGCTGTAGCACTCGGAGCAGCCCAGCTTAGAGGTTTTTCTAAATCCATCATAGGTTAAGCCGCATTTTGGGCAACTTGTTTGAAAGTCTATGCTTAAGCTTTTGCCTAAGGTATCGTTAATTTCAGCAGAACCGAAATAATAATCTAAGAACCCTTGTAGAAAATTTGTAAAGGATATAGGCATTTCCATTTCCTTAGCGCAGCTTTGACAAAGGTGCATTTCCTGTTTTTCGTTGTTTACTATCTCCTGCATGTGGACTACTGCTTTATTTTGCTTGCATCTCTCGCATAACATAATACTACCTCCTTAATATGACCCTTGATACGTTTATCTTTAATCTATATTTACCATATTTTGCTTAATAATTCCAAAGCTTGCTTTATTGCTATAATAAATTATACCACATTTTTGTTAGCCATCAAGCACAGTGAGTGCTAACGATTCTTTGAAATATTTGTTTTATTGAATTATTCTAAGTATTTTGCTGTTTTTCTTAGTATTATATTAATTCTATTCCAAATTTACGAGTTATTACCCCAAGAAATAATTTGTGCAAATTCCAAAAAAATTACCCTGCCATGTTACAGTCAACTGTACTCTGGCAAGGTATTTTTCTATAGAAAAGCTAGTGTAGCCCCATATCTATTATAGTGCTCCGTAGCCCATAGAAAGAACCTTTTGAACTTTTAAGCCGTCCTTGAAGGTTGCACAGGTGTCAGAGGATTTTTTGTTTATAATGGATTTTGCCAAATCAACTATGGCAGAGGTGTGGGCGCTTTGGAAGGTGCCTAAGTATGCTCTTTCACCTGGGTAACTTATTTTAGACAAAATATCCTTGGTAGCAGGAACCATTATGGTTGTGTTTGCGAAAAAGTCAAAATGCTGAACTACAAAAGGGTTGTACATATTAATTACTAAGCTACCTTTTTCCCCGAAAACCTCCATAATATTTTTATTTTGAGATTCTGCTGTAATTCTTGAGGACTCAATCACGCCCCAAGTACCGTCCTCAAGCTTAACCTCACAGACAGAATGTTCGTCAACAGCCGTTCTTTCATTAAAATGAATAGTGTTTCTGGCATTAACTTGAACAATATCTCCTAAGGTAAAATGCACAAGGTCAATCAAGTGAGCGCTTAAGTCTACAAACGCTCCCCCACCCGATTCCTTGGTCATTCTCCAAGCGGTTGGTTTATTTGGGTCTAAGTAGCTGGAGTGAAAGAGTGAATTTTTAAAATGAATAATTTTTCCTATAGCATTTTCTGCAAGCAGTCTTTTCAAAACATGAACAGCCGGAATATATCTGTACACGAAAGGCATGGCTGTTAAAATATTATTTTTTTCTGCAAGCTCAACCATTTTTTCAGCAGACTTATAATCAGCAGCCAGCGGCTTTTCACAGTATATATGTAAGCCGCTTTCTACAGCCTTTTCCACATATTCAAGATGGGAGTCGTTTGGAGTACATATATCAACAAAGTTAAGTTCACATTCATTT
>CAYWBF010000512.1:0-1847 GCA_964456085.1 uncultured Eubacteriales bacterium | reverse complement strand
CCCTTGTTATATTTGTTTCATATGAGAAAGATTTATTAAATACACCTTCAAAATAACCCTTTTCAGCCATGCCGTTTACATATTTTTCTGTCCATTTTGGTATGTATTCATTTGGATATGCCGACTTGTTGCTCTCCTCAACCCCCAACACCACACTTAACACACGCACTGCTTCCCCGCGGGTTATGTTTGCATTTGGCCGCATGGTGTTGTCGGGATAGCCGCTAAAAACATTCGCTTTAACAGCTTTAAGCATAAAACTTGAGTACCATGTGCCATCGTCTAAGTCTTTATACTCATTTGGCACTATATCTTTGTATTGCATCATTCGGTTTAAAATAGCGGACATTTCTGCCCTAGTAATATTGCCCTCTGGCTTAAAGCTTCCGTCGGGATAACCGCTAATAATGCCGTTATCCGCCCAAGTTTCAATAGCTAATCTAGCCCAATGCTCTGAAATGTCAGTTAGTTCTGCTCCCAATACCGTTTGCCCTATGGTTGTTAAAATCATAATGATAGACAACCACAAAGCTAGTTGTTTTCGCATACTACTCCTCCTCTTAAATATTTTTAATCCATTATAACCCACACTTTAATAAATGGCAATATCTGCCACCTCCACCTTTTATTTTTATTAATTTTATTGAATAATTACATAAAATCCGTAAATTAAACTATACACACCTAAGTATTTTGTGGTATAATTTAAAACAACTAATTTAACCTCAAAAATACACCACACTCACATTGTTCAGAGCATTATAACCCTGCAATATCTTTAAAGCATATCGAAAACTGATATGGTTCCATTACATACCCAGATGTTTAAATACTGTATAACTGCCGAAGGAATTAGTCGGCTTCTTTCATCATATTCTGTTTAAATTAAATAGTAAGCGAAAGGAGTGTAACCCCACACCATAACTAACCGGCTCTACTGGCGACAAAAGAATAAATTAGAAGGGAGGAAATTTAAAAAAAGCTTTTGTTGCATTTAAAAATATTTAAAGGGAGTGTATGTTGATGAAAAACAGAAACAAGCTTTTAAAATCAACGCTGTACTGGTTGTTGATTCTTTCCTTAATGTTTTCAAATGTTTCCGGCGTATTTGGGGATAATTCACCCCTTCCCGATTCGTCTGTGCCGGCAATAGGCCAGCAACCTGAAGACGACGGAGAAGATAGCAACATTCAAGATAACAATGTTGAAAGTCCTGAAGCAACACCGGAACCAACGCCGAAACCAACACCAGAACCAACACCGGAAGCAATAACCTATAGGCGCATAGCCGAAATGACTTATGCCCCTCCGCTTGAACCTGTTACCGATGATTCCATAGGAGTATCTGACAGGGAATCTCAACCAGATGAGAACGGCGAAGAAGTTTCACCCGAGGCTTACGGAATGGAAATTCAAGCAGCCTATGAGCCGCCGATTGTGTATAAGGCGTCGAGAGAAGCAATTCCCCCTCTCACCATAAAAAGCGTTGAAGTAAGATACGGTGGGGATATACAAGCACTGTACAGGCAAGAGGTTTATAAAGGTAACGCCGAAAATGGCGAAGACCCTGATAAATATTACACCACAAGGAGAGATATCTCTCTTACAGACCCAAGAATCTTTAACTTAGAGATGACAATAAGCAAAGATAAACTTAAAGAGCTTGGAGCTTTTGCTGACGAGGATCCTACTGTAGCGGAATTACAGGCTTTTGCTGGTGGAATTACATTTACATATGGCGGCTACGCTAGCTCTGCCTGGGGAACTGGCAAAGACTTATTGACAATTCCTGGCTCCCTTTGGAGCAAAACAAGCGCCGCTATCGACGAGATAATGAATGGCTCAAC
>CAYWBF010000511.1:0-1847 GCA_964456085.1 uncultured Eubacteriales bacterium | reverse complement strand
TCCCGACGTCCATGGGAGTAGTACAGCCTTGTTTCGGGCAGGAGCAGCGAAGGTTTTTACCAAAAATTCATTTTTCTTAGCGGAAAGCTTCCAGTGGATTTTTTTGTAGCTGTCACCGTCTACGAATTTTCTCACGTCAAGTGCTTCGTTGGAGTCGTCGTGGACAAACAACCCGGAGCTTGTTGAGGAGGAGAGGTTCTCAAACAAAGGGAGAAAAGGGATTTCTATGATTTTTGGGTAAACGGCCACAGTTAGATTTTGATTGAAGGGATACTTTAGCTTTATTAGTCCTAAAAAATCGTACATTTCTATAGTTGCTATGCCTACAGGGAATTGCCCTCTAAGCTTAAAGGCAAATTCGTTTTCTATATTAGTTTCTTCCTTTGGGGATAGGTAGGGGAATTTTACAGCAGAGGGAGTGTCGTAGGCGAAGTGCTCTTTGAAGGATATTGTAACGTTAAAGCACGGCAGAATGCTTTTGTTTGAAACGGTACATCTAAGATGAACTATTTCTTCTTTTATAACAAAGTCAGAATCCAACACCTGTGTTACAGAAATATATGATTTAGCCAAAAGGGCGCTGCAAAAAGAGGAAGCCGGCAGCAGCAGTAAGGAATAAAATGCTATGAAAGCTGATTTTTCCTTATAAAGCACAACAAAAACCAAAGATAGCACAATAAGAATCAGGTAGACTATTCTGTTCTTCTTCATAATGGGGCTTCGACTTCCGCAAGCACCTGTCTAATAATATCAGCGCCTGTCCTTTTTTGCCGTGCTTCGTTTTTCAAAATGATTCTGTGCTCTAAAACGTTTACAGCTATTTTTTTTACGTCCTCTGGTATGCAGTAATCTCTGCCGGAAAAAAGAGCGTAGCCTTTTGCCGCTTTAAGTAGACAAATGGAGCCTCTGGGACTTGCGCCTAGGGTTACTCCTTCTATTTCTCTTGTTTTGCGTACTATGGAAACTATGTAGCGGTGAATGGATTCCTCGGCATAAATATTTTCTACCTCCTCTTGTAATTGGAGAATTTGCTTGGAATCGGCAACAGGCTCAAGCTCTGCCATGGGGTTTCTACTTTGAAAGCGCTGAAGCATTTTGCTTTCCTCATCAAAAGAGGGGTAACCCAAGCTTACCTTCATAAAAAAACGGTCAAGCTGTGCTTCGGGTAGGGGATACGTCCCAAGGTAGTCAACGGGATTTTGGGTAGCAAGCACCATAAAGGGCTTTGGGACAAGATAGGTTTGTCCGTCCACAGTTACTTGGTTTTCCTCCATAACCTCAAGGAGAGAGGCTTGGGTTTTTGGAGAGGTTCTATTAATTTCGTCTGCTAAAATAAACTGGCTCATTATTGAGCCTTTTTTATATTCAAAATCGTTGGTTCGTTGATTATATATGGAGAAGCCTGTTATATCGGAGGGCATAATGTCTGGGGTAAACTGAATACGGCGAAAGCTTGCAGAAACAGACCTGGACAGCGCCGAAACAAGGCTTGTCTTGCCCACACCGGGCACATCCTCTATAAGTACATGACCCTTGCAAATTAATGCGACCAATACAAATTCAATTTGCTCACGCTTGCCCACAATAATTTTTTCAATATTATTAGAAATATTTTTTAGAATTGAAATGCCGCTCAAGGCTAAAACCCCCAGTCAAATTATATTTGTCACCAATAAAGTATAATCTATTAGTGTTAACTATACAAGAAAAATTCATTGAATAGTTCATATAAATTTTCACATTATTAAAATGAAGGAAAATTCAGAAAAAACCACCTCGAAAAATTATTTGAAAATTTTTGAAAAAAGTGTTTGACAAATGAATAATTTGATGGTAATATTGGTTTC
>CAYWBF010000510.1:0-1850 GCA_964456085.1 uncultured Eubacteriales bacterium | reverse complement strand
TGCTTTAGAAGCAGCTGGAGCCGGCGCAGGAGTAGCCGCTGGGGCAGCACTTGCCGCTGGAGCTGCGCTTGCAGCAGGTGCAGCAGGAGCCGGTGCAGAGGAGCTGCAGCCTGCAATTGATCCGGAAAGAACCGCCGCAAGAACAAGTGTAAGTAGTTTTTTCATAACATTTACCTCCTGTATTATGCCTGCAAATACCGCAGGCTATTATTTTAAGCGCCAGAATAAGCTCGGCACAAAAAACCAAAAGACTATTCAAACTCTACAACCAGCTCAACCTCTACAGGAATATTTGTAGGCAATACATTTGTACCATAAGCACACCGGCTGTGTCTCCCGGCCTCCCCGAACACCTCAATAAAAAGCTCCGAGGCTCCGTTCATAACCTGCGGCTGCTGGTAAAAATCCGACGCACTTGCTACAAATCCCTTTAAATGTACGATTTGCTTAACTCTGTTAAGATCGCCAAGCTGATTTTTAAGCTGCGCCAGCAAATTTAGCGCACAAATGCGTGCTGCCTGCTGGCCTTCTTCCAAAGTAAGGTCTGTCCCAACCTTACCTGTAAACATTTGCTTGCCGTTTAATATCGGCCCTTGCCCAGAACAAAAAACAAGATTACCCACAATTTTTGTGGGAACATACGCCGCAATTGGAGTCGGCGCTGCCGGAAGTTCAATGCCTAATTTTTTTAGACTTTCGTTTGGATTCATATTTACCTCCTTGAAAATTTATGATACCATAAGAATACGAATTATGTCACTATTTGAAGAAAAAAATTCTAACTACAAATATTTTAGTTAATATAACATATTATTTTTTAAAATAAAATATTTTTTGATAAAAAAAATATTTTTTGTACGCTTGCACAATTTTTAATACACTGATTTGTACAAGTTTTTAGAAACATTCAGAAATAGCTGTATTTGGCCGCTTCTTAGTGATTTATTATGATATTTGTGAGCTATTTTTATTACTATTAGCTATTGTGCTAAGTTTGATAATATGATATATTGCTTGAAAATACGAGGTTTTATGAAAAGTGGGTTGCATGATGAAAACTATTATGGATGAATTTGACAATTATCTAAGGCTTACTGAAATGCTGGCCGCACAATTTGGCAGCAACTGCGAAATAGTGTTGCACGACCTGTCTCAGGACTACAGCTCAACAATTGTAGCTATACAAAATGGCCACGTCACCAGTAGGAAAGTAGGTGAATGCGGAAGCAATTTGGGGCTGGAGGTTTTACGAGGGGTTGTTAAAAATGGGGACAAGTACAAATACTTTACACGCCTAAAGGACGGCAAAATCGTTCGATCCTCCACCACTTATCTGAAGGACGATGCCGGGCAGGTCATTGGTGCTCTATGTATTAACTATGATATAACCAATATGATGCAGCTCCACGAGATGCTGAAAAACATTACTATGGTTGACGATGATTTTTCGGAGGGTACTGTAGAGGAGGAGGTTTTTGCCAGCAACGTTGGGGAGCTTTTAGACCATTTTATTATTGAGCACCAAAAGAAGCTCAACAAAAATTCCCTCACACTTACTAAGGAAGAAAAAATTAAGGCTATACAATTTTTTGACAACAAGGGTGCTTTTCTTATTACAAAAGCCGGCGACCGTATTTGCGAGTATTTGGGAATTTCTAAGTATACCCTTTATAATTATTTGGATATTGCGCGTAACCAAGAAAAATCCGAGGAAGCCCAGACGAATTATGTTACATAAAATTTTTAGCAGCGGAGATGAAATATGTTAAAAGACATTTCAAGAAGCATTAAAAATTTAAAACCTTCCCCTATTAGAGCAATTTTTGACCAAGCGGCAACTATGGAAGATA
>CAYWBF010000509.1:0-1864 GCA_964456085.1 uncultured Eubacteriales bacterium | reverse complement strand
ATTTAAATAATAATGAATAGGGCTTCCGCTTTGTGCATTAACAGTATCAATTGGATACTTTAAGATTCCAGGAGTAAACTCTGTAACATATCCATTCATTTTATATTGATAACCGTTATCTGCATATCCTCTAATCGTAACTGAAGTAGACCTTAATAAGTTATCAGACGGAACTGCTATATCAAAATAGCCTGTGGAATACCCAACATAACTATCTAGTACAATGACAGCATAGTCTTGACTACGATTCATTCTGTCAAAAATAAAATTTCCTCCTACGTTTATAGCTATAACGTTATATTCGCCATATGTGTTAATTGTACCTCTCCGGCCAGCAATAGCAGTAATTCTATCAGCAAAATATCCAGGATATGAATTAGGAAAATCATAATGCGAAAACATGCAATGTCCTGCTGTCATAGCAGCATTTGGACCTATCATATACGCAGTACCATTACGTATAAGTTTGGTTAAGAGCTTTAAATTTCGCACATATTTCTTATTCTTTAATGACTTACAGGCTTTGTAACATTTATTTTCCCTATAATTTTGAGAGTTTTGTACGTTAAGATTTCATGTTTAAGATATATTATCTACGCACATAATAACATATAGTAGTTTTAAAATAAAACAAAATATACAAATAATTTATTATTCAGTATTGATTGTAACGAAAAAGTATATTCGTTAATAGGTTTTTGTGACAAACAAGTAGCTGATGGTCTATTTGCAACATAATTTTCAGTAAAATTAAAAGCCGTAACCTTATGTTAATAGTGAGGTTGCGGATTTTTTATGAATTTTGTGCCGAAAATACGAAATCAATTTCTAATATTTTTAATTGATATACCAGCGAAAATGTGATATGTAATATAGTTAATGTGAACCAGTTGGATCACTATTTTAATTTTGGAGATGATTTATTTATGTCACTCGAATATTTAAAGGACGTGGCACTTATTCTGCTTAGCACAAAGATTCTCGGGCTGGCTACGAAAAAGATTAGAATGCCCGAGGTGGTAGGTGCCTTGTTGGCTGGAGTTATTTTAGGGCCAGCCGGACTTAATATTCTTAGCGAGACAGATTTTATATCGAAGGTATCGGAATTGGGCGTTATTGTACTTATGTTTGCCGCCGGACTTCAAACGGACATTGACGAGCTTAAAGCCAGCGGTAAGCCTGCTTTTGTAATAGCGTTCTTCGGCGTGTTTATTCCGCTGGCTGGCGGTTTTATTGTAGCTTGGCTCCACGGGGATATTTCTGTTTTGCAGAGCGTTTTTATTGGTATTATTCTTACGGCTACATCAGTAAGCATTACCGTAGAAACACTTAAGGAAATGGGTAAGCTTAACACCCATGCAGGAAACGCCATACTTGGGGCGGCTATTATTGACGACATACTGGGCATAATTGGGCTTACAGTCATAATGAGCATGTCTGATGCCTCCCTTAGCCTCTTTACAGTGCTTTTTAAAATTGTGCTGTTCTTTGTACTTTCCTTGATTTTTGGCTTCTTCTTCTATAAGGCATTCAGCAATCAATTCGCTCGCTTTCATGAGAACAAAAGACGGTTTGTCATTATTTCATTTGTTTTCTGCTTGCTTTACTCCTACTTTACGGAGAAGGTTTTTGGGGTGGCTGATATTACAGGAGCATTTATTGCCGGACTGATTATTTCCAATACGGACAAAACCAAATATATAACCTCACGCTTTGAAACCCTTTCCTATATGCTGCTGTCCCCGATTTTTTTCGCTAACATAGGTATAATGGTTGAGCTTCCCCATATGAGCAGTAAGCTGGTGGTATTTACTATAGTTCTTCTAGTGGTAGCTATTCTGACCAAGATTATCGGCTGTGGCTT
>CAYWBF010000508.1:0-1880 GCA_964456085.1 uncultured Eubacteriales bacterium | reverse complement strand
ATCCTTGCTCTAAAAAATTTTGGCTGCATGTTATTTTTAAAATCAATGTCGTGAAGCATCCACTGAAGGTCTACTTCCTGCCCGTAGTAGAAGCCTTTGGGTAAGTCCTCATATAAAAGCTCAAAGCTTGCAGAAAATTCTCTTGTACCAAGGTAGGGTTGATTAAAGCATTGTCCCTTCTTCATTCTGCGCAGAGCAATGTTATAGTGTTTTTCCTCTGTATCCTCTGAACCGGCTTTATCCGTCAGCTCAAAATGAGCCTCAATTATATAAGCAACGTCCTTTAGTATTAATGAGGCTCTTTGCTGGCGCTCTTTTGTAATTAATGTATAAGGGGTAGGGATACTGCCATCACATAGCTTTTTTATGTCGTTTACAGAAAATGAAATAACACTCCCCAATTCATTTCTTCTAATATTTGTAAAGGAAATTTTATTAAGCACATGGATTTTATCGATTATCCACTTAATAGCAGGCTTCCAATAGATAGCTTCTATAACCCCTCTTGCTGCTGACGGTGTCATTACATCATAGCTAACCCTTTCTACCTTCATTTCCGGCCGTGTAAAACAAGCATAGTCTCCTTTTACAAACAGCTTAAATCCATACGGCATACTATCCCTCCTATACAAAAATGGCTTCTCCGCTTAATGCTTCCGGTATTTTTAGTCCTGTTTGAGTGTCATAGCTGGTTTGGAAATCCTTCAAAACAAAAAAAGACTTAGCAACACTCTCTATCATGTCTTGAGAAATAAGTGCACTAAGCTGTCTATCGTAAACGTTCACTATGTAAGGTTGTAAAGCTCTTATGATACCTCTTTTAAGATTTGAAGATGAATATTTTAGTTGGTTGATTATCTCTGTGGCGGTTTCGTTGTAGGGGACTATGACTGGTGTAGTAGCTTGGTCGATAAGCTTAAATTTTTGGGCGGCGGTTTCAAACTGAAAATCCGGCGGAACATTAAAGCATTCCAGTATATCCTTACTGTCAAGGCGATTTTCTCCTTCTAGGCTGTACAGAAGCTGAAAATACTTCTTTATTGCTTCTATAGAAAGTACGTCCTCAAAGCTTCGGAATATTTCCTTAGAGATTTTAGCGCCTCTTTCTATTTGAGGAAGGTTATAGGCTTCTGTCAGCTCAAAAACATTTACATACCCGATTTTTAACCTTCCCTCACGATTACATCGTCCGGCAGATTGAATTATGGAGTCAAGCCCGGCCAACTCTCGATATACTACGGGAAAATCTACATCTACACCGGCTTCAATCAGTTGGGTTGATATTACCTTGCATGGAAGTCCGTCCTTTAGACTTTGCCTTATTTCTTCTAAAACCCCTTTTCGGTGTGCTGTACACATGTCGGTGCTTAAATGGAATTTGCCTTCTCTGCTGTCTATACCGTCAAATATTTCCTTAGCTCGTTTTTTTGTATTGACAATGCATAACACCTGTGAGTGAGTGTTTAGCTCGTCGATTAATTGCTCTGTATCAACAACCCCCTGGTTTATAATTTCTACCTTTTTAAAATCTAGGTATAGCTTCTCTCTATCCTCTATAATTTCTGTGATGGATACACCGGTATTAAAAAATGGCTCCAGTGACGGTTGAGTTGCTGTGCACAAGACAGAGGTTGTGCCATAGTTAACAGCCAGCTCCTCAATGGCTTTAACACAGCACTTTAAGTATTCCAATGGAAGCATCTGAGCCTCATCGAAGATTACAACGCTTTTGGCTATATTATGAAGCTTCCGGCATTTTGAATTCTTGTTTCCGTATATGGATTCAAAAAACTGTACGTTGGTGGTTACGATAATGGGAATATCCCAATTTTCCGAGGCAAGCTTGAACCGCTCTTCCTCTAGGTTAAAATTACTATGGT
>CAYWBF010000507.1:0-1883 GCA_964456085.1 uncultured Eubacteriales bacterium | reverse complement strand
GCGATAATGGCTCGCACAACTTTGCCTTTTTTCATAGATCCATCGTTGTTACGTTCTAGCTGTGCCCAACGCCAGGCGCAGGCTGCTATGATGATCGAGTCAACAAGCATGAGTGGCAGGAATACAAATTTTAATGTGGTTTTGTATGCTAGAGTGAAGGCAGGCTGAAGGTAGGTTATATAAATGGAGCTGGTTAGTAATGAGTCAACAAAGCCTGCCGAGTACCACAGTGTGGCATTGTTGTTTAGGCGGCGTTTGTGTCTAGCATGCTGGTTCAATGGATATCACTCATCCCTTTGAGTATCGTTCTAAACTAGCATTGGAGGAGTTAAATGGGAAGTACTAGACGGTGAAGGAAAGACGCATGAATACGCCAGCAAAGTGTCGTAGCCCGGATGAAACGCGTTTTTGTGCGTTTCATCCGGGGAGATGCGACAAACGTACCTGGGGTTGTTACGACAAATAAAACTCAATGGTTTTTTTCATTCCCGACTCAAGCGTCTCTTTTGGCGACCAATGTAATTCTTTCTTTATTTTCGCGGTATCAATCGCATATCGAAAATCATGCCCAGGTCTGTCAGTCACAAAATTCAGCAGCGCTTTATGCGACTGCTTTTGTGGGCTAAATTTATCCATTTCTTCACAAATGAATTTTGCCAGTGCAAGATTTTCCCACTCATTCATGCCACCAATGTTATACGTTTCACCCACTTTTCCCTTGTGTAGAATGGTTGCGACCGCAGCGCAATGATCTTCCACATAAAGCCAGTCGCGAATATTTTTCCCTTGGCCGTAAATGGGGATTTTTTCCCACTTTAAACAGGCTTGAATGATGGTAGGGATAAATTTTTCATAATGTTGATTTGGACCATAATTATTTGAGCAATTTGAAATGGTGACAGGCAAGCCATACGTATGATGATAGGCGCGAGCCAAATGGTCGGAGCCTGCTTTGCTTGCAGAATAGGGCGAATTTGGTTGATAAGGTGTAGTTTCGGTAAACGCAGGGTCTTCTGGTTTCAATGAGCCATAGACTTCGTCAGTTGAGATGTGGTGGAAGCGGCAACGTGACGGATGGCAATTTTCCATTTCAAACCAGTGGTGACGCGCTGCTTCTAATAGAACAAACGTGCCCAATACATTGGTTTCAACGAATGCTTCGGGGGACTTAATAGAGCGATCAACATGACTTTCTGCTGCAAAATGTACGATGGTATCAATATGATGATGAGTCATGATGTGGCGCACAAGCCGCTGATCGGTGATATCACCTTGGATAAAATGGTAGTTTTCTTTGTTTGGCAATTCGTGCAGATTATCAAGTGAACCTGCATACGTTAATTTGTCGAGATTAGTGATATGAATGTCTGGCTCATTTTTTAGGATGTAACGAATAAAATTGGAGCCAATAAAACCAGCGCCGCCAGTGACAAGCATGGAATGGGGATGATAAGTCTTCACGTGTAAATTCCTTTTTTAACAAGCATAGGGACAATGCGCTGAATGGCACTCTCCCAATCGGGCTGCGAAATAGCATAGTCTTTTTTTATTTTATTGCAATCGAGTACGGAGTAGGCAGGCCGCTTTGCAGGCGTTGGGTATTCTTCTGTGCTGATCGGCGTGATGGATTCAGTCATAAGGTTGCCGTGTTTTTTTGCTTCATTGATAATGTCTACCGCGAATGCGTGCCAGGAGACGGGCGATTTGGCACAAAAATTATAGGTACCGAAATGCTGAGGATTGCTTGCCATGGTTAAAATGGCGCTTGCTATGTCGCCCGCATAAGTCGGGCAGGTGATTTGATCGTCGACAACGCGGAGCTCTTTTTTTTCTTGAGCTAGGCGGAGTATTGTTTTTAGAAAGTTATTTCCATATTCACTAAA
>CAYWBF010000506.1:0-1897 GCA_964456085.1 uncultured Eubacteriales bacterium | reverse complement strand
GTATTCTGGTCTTTTAATAAGCAGAGGAATCTCAATAACACAGTAAGGGCTCGTTGTTTGTTGTATTTTTGTTTGGATTTGTTGACGAATTAGTGGGTGAAGCAGCTGCTCGAGCCAAAGACGATGCTCAGGATGGTTAAAGATAATATCTCGCAGCTGCTGACGATTTAGTTCTCCGTTATCCCTTAAGACCTTTTTTCCAAAATGCGCGACAATCTCATGAAAAGCGGGTTGATTTGGCGTGGTAAGTTCTTTAGCAATATTATCCGCACTGATGATATCCACGCCTAATGCTGCAAAATAGGTCGCTACGGTCGATTTACCACTGGCTAAATTACCGATCAAGCCAACACAAAACATAGTTTATGTTCGCTCATTGAGGTTGTTGCACGTTAGTAAATTAATATAACAGCTTTCAGGCATTCCACTGCGTTGCTGACAATACGCTTTTGCTTCAAGTGCTGCGTCATCTCTATTGGTATGGATATTACTAGGCCATGGCTTAGACATTTGGTCAAGAGCCGTACAGCGCCATGCAGGTCGTGTACTCATCCCGTCGGAAAAATAGTCACAGCTTTCTTTAGACGATTTACAGCTTGATGGGTTTTTACTTTCTTTTTTACAAGCATCATAGGCTTTGTTAATGGCTACACGATCATAGGGATGTTTTGCGACCCATTGTTGCTCTTGACTATCAATGGTCGTGCACTGCCAATAACTTCCTGCGGCCCAAGCTGCAGTAGTAAATATAAAACTAAATAGTATCAAAATAAGCTTGTTCATCCTTAATTCCTATAAATATCCTTTATTGAGTGTAGTGTGATTTCTGTTAATTTATCAATGGTTTCTCTATCTGTTGTGAGCGGAGGGAGCCAATACAAGGTGTTTCCCAATGGTCGTAATAGGGCTCCGCGAGAAAGCGCAGCCTGATGAAGCTCATAACCAATGCGCCGATCGGGCGCTTCTTCTAAATCTCCAGCAACAATTGCTCCTATGGAGCGAACCTTCGAAATTTTTCCAGTCTGATGAGCTAGCTCAATGAATTGTTGACGCATATAATCACCCAATGCTTCGGCTTTTTGATTGATGTGTTCATTTTGCATGGTTAATAGAGTGGCTAAGGCGGCACTCACACCCAGGGGATTTCCGCTATAGGTATGGGAGTGGAGAAAGGAGTCCCCCTCGCTTGAGGGATGGTAAAAAAGATCATAAATAGCATGATCGATTAAAACACAACTTAAAGGCAGAGCCCCAGAAGTTAATCCCTTGGAGAGGCAAATCATATCAGGAGTTATTCCCGCATGGTGGCAAGCAAGCCATTTTCCAGTTCGGCCCAAACCGGTCATGATTTCATCGGCGATCAAATAAATATTATTTTTTTTGGCCCAAGAGGCTAAGCGGCAAAGAAAATCAGCGCTATAACAACGCATTCCTCCAGCGCCTTGGATGATGGGTTCAACAATAATAGCGCAAGCTGTTGTTTTTAACACGTCTAATTTTTTTTCAACGAGCGCCCATTCTGTTTCACAATTGTTCCAAAGGGGATCATTTTGATCTTGAACGTAAGGTATTGATTGTAGAAAATGACACTGGGGTCCAAATCCTGCGTAGGGCTGCTTATAAAGTCCTAGATCGCTTACTGCTAAAGTTCCCAATGTTTCACCGTGGTAGCTGTACTTAAGGGCTATAAATTGGCTTCGTGAGGTATAACCTTGACGCTTTGCGCCATGCAAGGCAAGTTTCATGGCTATTTCTACCGCACTAGCCCCATCGCTAGCGAAAAATACATGCTGAAGTCCACTAATATTAGCCAGCTGCTCGGCGAGTGCTACAATAGAAGGATGGGTTGTACCAGCACCAATTACATGTTCAAAAGAGGACATTTGTTTTGTTAAGG
>CAYWBF010000505.1:0-1900 GCA_964456085.1 uncultured Eubacteriales bacterium | reverse complement strand
AGATTTTATTTAGAATGGGTGGATAAATGAGAAATATAAAGATAGTTATTCAGTATGAAGGAACAAGGTATAGCGGCTGGCAGGTTCAGGGTAATACGGAGGCTACTGTTTGCGGTGTTATTTCAGAGGCAATTTCAGCTGTATGTAAGGAAAAAGTTGAGCTAATCGGCTCTGCAAGGACAGATGCAGGAGTTCATGCTTTAGGTCAGGTTGCGAATTTTAAAACCAGCTCGCCTATGGCTCTTAGGGAAATGAAAAAGCAAATCAATGATAGGTTGGGGCACGATATATGCATTTTCGATATTGATGAGGTTGAAGAGCGGTTCCATGCTAGTTACAATGCTTCCTAAAAAATTTATCTTTACCGTTTTTGGAACAAGGAGCATATTAACGTGTTTGATAAAAAATATAGCTATCATATAGAGGAGCCTTTGAATCTCGATAAAATGAATGTGGCAGCGCAGCTTTTTATAGGCACACAGGATTTTAAGGCCGCAACCTCAGATAAGCGTACAAAGAAATCTACTGTTAAAACCATGCACAGTATTACCATTACTGATGATGAGGGCATGATAGAAATACAGTTTCACGGAAGCTCCTTCCTTTATAATATGGTAAGAATAATTACGGGAACATTAATAGAAGCCGGCTTAGGTAAGCTACGCCCTTCTGAAATAAGACAAGCTCTACAGGAAAAAAACAGATCTAAGATAGGCTTTACTGCACCACCTAGAGGATTGTTTCTTAATGAGGTTATTTATACTGAATGAGGATTTTTTTATTATTGTATTATGCATACAAAATTAAAGCGTCATATTAATTCTTGTATCAGAAAATTAAAAAAGAGCTGGAAGGCCCTAAAATATGGGTGTTCCAGCTCTTTTTATTGTGAACATGGAGCTTAAGGGAGTGAAATCTATCAAGATATGATTGCAACTTGCTTTACGACCCTAGTGTCATTCTATCTGTTGGAGTATTTCATTTGCAATGACCTCTAATCTTTTTTGAGTATTGTCTGGCATACCAGCCTCAAGCTTATTTCCATCTTTGTCATCGGTAATCTGATTTATGGATTGCATTCCTATATGTCGAGTTGCTATTATTTTTACCTTTGACGATAATCTGCATAACTCTACAGCATACTGAGCCTTTTTACCAAAGGCTACTACAAACTTCATATCAGTCAGTTCTTCTTTTAAGCGCCTAATGTTTTCAGTGCATTTGATTTCGGAGTCTAATGGCTCTGTAAGCTCCCCGTAATATACCTTAGAGGAAGCATTCGTAATCCGATACTCATACCTGTCTGTTGCTCCAAATATTTCTGGCGATTTATTATTTAAAATTATTAATAGCTTTTGAAGGTTGCTTCCTGTCATACCAAATGCTGGCTTGCCGTTCTCTTGCTCAAGTCGCCCTGGGCATGATAAAACAATAGCGGTTTTGTTATTTTTGTTACCTTTATTAAAATGCGTGCAGTTCTCCATTGTATCAACCCTTATAAGTTTTATGAACATAGTAACTAGTCTAATATCATTAATCATCAATCTCCGTTTCATTATCATATGCATTAAACCTCTTTATATAAGCCCCAAAACAAAATTGACATTAAGAGATTTTAAAATTATAATTTTATTTTTAAAAATAATAAAAACTTGCTATAGTTCTACGAAATTGCTGTTTTTGAAATTTCGTAGAATTTACAATAATTTAAGGAGAATTTATGAGTATACTTTCAGTTAAAGATGTAACACATGGTTTTGGGTCAAGAATGATTTTAGAAAACGCATCATTTCGCTTGTTAAAGGGAGAACATATTGGGCTAGTTGGGGCAAATGGCGAGGGAAAGACAACCTTCTTAAATATAATAACAGGAAAACTAATGCCTGACTCAGGTACAATT
>CAYWBF010000504.1:0-1914 GCA_964456085.1 uncultured Eubacteriales bacterium | reverse complement strand
AATTACCTTAAACGGCGAGTGTTTGAGGCGTAGTGGTAGGCAGTTAAAGCAAAAAGACACCTCTGCATTTTTTCTACAGAGGTGTCTTTTTAGATTAGTATTAAATTGTTTTACGCTTTTTGTTTTTGCTTCATTTCCAAAAATCCCATTAGTACAACCCACACATAAGCAAGTGTTTTAGGTATCATAAGTATTCCAACAGCAGGGACTGCTTCCGACCAAAGTACCACCGGAACATAAAACCCAAACGAGAGAACAATCGCAAGCCACATAAATCTGAAAGCCTTATCACTGTGTTTCTTCGCTTCGCTTGCGAAAATCACAATGATAATAACTCCCATAATAACAAACGGAATATTACGGTAGATGCCCCAATCAATCGGCGGATTATATACAAGCCATTGATTTTGGGGGAACAGTCAGAGTGCAATCCTTATAAGTGCAAGACCGTAAACCGAATATGTAAGCGCATTTTGACCTTTTATGTTATATCGTTCACGCCAAATGTGATAGAGTATGACATAAAAGATTGTCATTGTAATCGAGGTAATAAACTTACCGATATCGAGTGCGGAAGCATTAGCTTCAAGCCCTGTTGTAAATAAAGCATAAGCACGGGGAATGAGGTGGAACGAATCGCCAAGCCCAAGTGTAACCGCCATAATACCGAACATCTTAAACTGCTTGTTACCGCTTGATTTCTTTATCATCAGTATGCCGATAATAACAACGGAAATGAGATAAACCGCATCGAATCCAGCTTCTATAATTGCTTGCATAGTCTTACCATCATAATAATTTGTAGTTTTTATACTATCTTGACATTCCGACAATAACGCCGGAAAAATAGGGTATTAACCAAATGAGCCATACCACAATGCTGAATTTGTGGAATTTGTGCAGCTTCTGTTCGTCCTTTTTTGTGAAAACGATTGTTGCCCAAACAGCATGGAACATCATTAAGCCAATAGCCAATATTCCCGTTATTGCGTGAGGGCTGAACAAACTCGCACTTTTTGCAATTATTGACATTATGGTCGTTCCGGTCGTGTCAAATACTAAACCGATCCAAAAAATGATAACGTGAAATCTGTTAAGTGTTCCGCTTTTGCGCTCCGAAAATACTCCGACTGTGTAAAAAACAAGTGCAAGTGTGATGGTTATAATCGCCATAATGAGTTTGAAATCCATAATAATCTCCTTTTGCCGTAATTCGGCTTCTTAGTAATTGTGTGAACATTGTTCATTTTGAGTTCTAATAAAATCATACCGTGAGGGTATGATGTATTAGTGCAGTATTTTCGTGAGTAAGCGTTCTGCAAAGGTAAAGTCGGTTTCGCCACGCTTGAGCATAACCATCATATTATCAAAGATTAATATAGACAGCTTTTTAAGGTCGGCTTCGCTGTATTCTTTAGATACAACCTCACTTTTTGTGATAATGTTGCTAATAAAGGTTGTGATCCTGCCGAGCACTTCCTTTTCCTTTGCCCTGCCTGTTTGCTTTTCTGATGTACCGAGAAGCGATAACTGTTCAAGCCAATTCACCTTAAAGCTCGAAAGGTACTCCGCAAGCTGAAAGTAGAATACGCTGAGTGCAGAAACAGGGGGTAATTTGTTGAGCGTTCCAAAATCCATACTTTTGAAAGCACTTTGCCAAAAATCCTCAATTACAGCTGCTATCAAGTCACCCTTGTTCGGAAAGTGGTTGTAAACTGTTCCGACAGCGATACCGCATTTAGTAGCAACCGAGCGAATACTGATGCTTTCAATACCGTCCTCTGCAGCTATGGCCTTTGCTGTGTCAAGGATTTTTTCTTTTACTCCTGCAATTTCATTCAAGCACATCACCTCTCAAATTCAAAATGAACACCGTTCATATATCGTATAGCAAGGAGAAATAAGTTTGTCAAT
>CAYWBF010000503.1:0-1924 GCA_964456085.1 uncultured Eubacteriales bacterium | reverse complement strand
CTAACTTTTCAAAAACCCTTTTGGAAATTAACGAAGCTTCAGAGCAGGTTCATGCTGGATCCGAACAGGTTTCAAGCAGTGCTCAGATGCTTGCTCAAGGTGCTGCCCAGCAGGCAAGTGCTGTGGAGGAGTTGTCCTCGTCTATTAATGATGTAGCAGGCCAAGTAAAGCAGAATGCTATAAACTCTAAAAATGCTAACAAGTATTCATTAGAAGCTACCCAAAAGCTTTTAGAGGGAAACAAAGAAATGGAAGAAATGCTGGTGGCTATGTCTATAATTACTGAAAAGTCTGACCAAATAGGCAGAATTATTAAAACAGTTGAGGATATTGCTTTCCAAACAAACGTGCTGGCGCTTAACGCTGCTGTTGAGGCTGCAAGAGCAGGGCAAGCAGGTAGAGGCTTTGCTGTAGTTGCAGACGAGGTAAGAAATCTTGCAAGTAAAAGTGCCGAAGCTGCTAAAACAACCACAGAGCTTATTAATGATTCAATTGTTTCTGTGCAAACAGGAAGCGATATAGCAAAAAGAACTGCTAAAACCCTATCAGAAGTTGCAATATCCGCAAATAGTTCAACAGAGCTTATAGCAAAAATATCTGAGGCATCTGAACATCAAGCTAACGCCCTTGGGCAAATAACAATAGGTATTGACCAAATTTCAGCAGTAATTCAAGCAAATTCCTCTACCAGTGAGGAAAGTGCCTCTGCAAGTGAGGAGCTTTCAACACTGGCTACCCTTCTTAAAAGCTTAATCGCAAAATTTAGGCTTAGGGGTGACTATTACAAAGACCATGGAGACAGTTTTGATATTGAAAACATAATGCCTAAAAAAATGGGTAAAGATTCTTTTGTAAAGGTTGGGAATAGTTTAAAGTACTAATTATTTATAATTAATGAGAGTTCGACGAAATTGCAAAAACAGCATTTTGTTGACCAAAACGTGAAAATTGCTTGCAATTTAAGCAGCTAAGCGGCTTATCCAACTTGGCCGAACCCACGTTATAATTACGTTAAAAAGCTTGCATACCGAGAAAATCCGGTTGTGCAAGCTTTTTATTTTATAATTTTTGCCAACGAAGCTGACTATGATTTTGAAAATCCTATAATCTTGATACCTGATAGGTTAATTAACACGCTACATGAGTACCATGCCCATTATCATCATAAGGACTAGTTTTTCCATTAATTACATCTTTAAAAGCAATTATTCTATTTCTTCCCTTGGTAAAATCCTCAATAGGTGATACGCCCGTATCCAAGATAGCCACGGTTACGCCTTTTCCCGTAAAGCCATGTGCGTAAGCTCTTTCTGCATTAATGATTTTTCGGGCGTCCAGCATTTGGGCGGTAATGTAGGTAGACTGATGTATTCTGTCTACTCCCTTAACCCCTGCCAGCATACTTACTTGACCTTCGGGAACTTCTACAATAAATGAATTAATCATTGGAAGCTCATATTTTATTTTCCCAAATTGCTTTATTTTCTCTTTGCACAATTCTCTGTTTTCATATTCTAATATTAAATCTATAGTTTTCATAATAACCTCAAAAATTAATTATAGTAATTTAACGTGAGTTCGGCGAAATTTCGGTTTTTGTAATTTTGTCGAACTCACATTTATTTAAAGCTATGGCTTACTACTTAGTCCATCTTATGATTTTTAAAGAAAAATGTTACGAAGATGACAATTTAATATAGAAGAAATAAATAGATATTTTATGAATTTTGTGATAAACTTTTTTGATAAATGGTAATTACCTATTTTGGAGCAGCGAATTTTTTAATAATACATATCTGCTAAACTCATAGCAACTTCCAAAAATTAATAAAAAAAAGGACGCCGCAGTATTATTGCAACGCCCAATTTTATAAATATCCCTTATTCTGCTTTAAAATTAGAAACCATCTGTGCAAGCAGCTCC
>CAYWBF010000502.1:0-1929 GCA_964456085.1 uncultured Eubacteriales bacterium | reverse complement strand
TTTTTTTATGTGGCTTATTGCATTGCTGCCTATTTTGGTTTTGCTTGTTTTAATGCTTATTGTAAAGCTGGGGGCCTCAAAGTCTGCTCCCGTTTCACTTATGATTTCAATTTTAGGAGCCGCCGCTTTTTATAAAGCCTCTCCGTATTTGCTTAGCCTTGAAATATTAAAAGGCGTTTGGAGCTCTATGACTGTTGTGCTTGTGGTTTTTACTGCTCTTATTATATACGAGGTTAGTAACGAGGCTAAAGCCTTTGCGGCTATAGAGCAGACCATTAGGGAGGTTGCTCCTAACGAATTGGTTAGAATACTTGGTATAAGTCTTGCTTTTGTAAGCTTTTTGCAAGGGGTTACAGGCTTTGGAGTACCTGTTGCTGTATGTGCTCCTCTTTTAATAAGTATAGGGGTTAAGCCTCTTTGGGCTGTAGTGCTGCCGCTAATAGGTCATGCTTGGGCCGGAACCTTTGGAACACTTGCTCTTGCATGGGAAGCGTTGATTGCCCAGAGCGGCATACAAGCCCCTGAAGTAATCCAGGCTACAACCTTATACTCTGTAGCTTTTTTATTTATGATTAATATTTGCTGTAGCTTTTTTATTTGCTGGTTTTACGGTAAGGTGGAAGGGTTGAAAAAGGGATTTGTCCCTGTATTGATTTTTTCCTTGCTTCAAGGCGGAAGTCAAATGGTTTTCTCCATAATAAACCCAACCCTAGCTTGCTTTTTGCCTAGCTGCTTTGCGTTAGTTGCTTTTTTTGCCATTTGTAAAACAAAGGCATACTCAAAAATCTGGAATATAGAGCAAAGCCCCATAATGGCTAGTGCCGGAAGCACGGATACTGCTATAGCTAAGTCAGAAATGAATATAATAGAAGCTTTTTTGCCATATATAATAATGACTGCGTTGACATTAACAGTACTGCTAACCCCACCTATAAAGCAGTTTTTATCTTCTGTAACCTTGGGCTTCTCTTTTCCCGAGACTGTTACAGGGTACGGCTACAAAAACGCCTCTTTTAATATTTATGCTCCTTTTACTCCACTAACCCACTCCTCTGCATTTTTGATGCTTTCAGCTTTTGTAAGCTTTGTGTTTTACGGAAAAAAGGGGTATCTAAGCATGGGTAACGGAAGTAATATTTTAAGAAGAGCAGCAAAAAAAGCTGTTCCTTCAAGTATTGCTGTTATAAGTCTTGTAACAATGGCTAGAGTAATGGGAGGAAGCGGTCAAATAATGGTTTTAGCTGATTCTGCGGCAGCATTTTTAGGCCAGCAGTATCCTTTGTTTGCTCCGTTTATTGGTTTTCTTGGTACGTTTATTACTAGCAGCAATATGTCATCAAATATTTTGTTTTCCCAATTTCAAGCCGAGACCTCTGCTTTGCTGTCCTTAAATACAGGCTCGATTTTAGGCGGACAGACTGCCGCCGCTTCAATGGGCACAGCAATATCTCCTGGCAACGTAGTCCTTGGGGCATCTACTGCTAATATTTTAGGCTCGGAAGGAAAAATATTAAAAAATATATTACCTATTGCTTTAACTTTAACGGTATTGTTTGGTATAATTCTTTGGATAGTAAACTAGGCTAGGTCAAAAAATAACGGGAAAGCCATCAACGTGAGAATATGTTGAAGGTTTTCCCGATTATTTTAGAATTTTATAGTACACCACCCACTGCTGCAAAGGAGATAAAAATGAAGTCGGACGCTATATGCAATAACTTATATGGTAAGCTTATTAATGGCTATTATGAAGAATTGTCTGTACATTCTGTGTTTAACTCGGCTTGTAATTTAAAGGCTAAGGATAATACTATAATTACATTGCTTATAGAAAACAAAATTCTGGTTCCCTTTGGAATTAGGTTTTCTGATAGTAGTTTTTTTAGCAGGCTGAAAATTAATGATACAGTTCTTTTGCAGAAGGAATTT
>CAYWBF010000501.1:0-1938 GCA_964456085.1 uncultured Eubacteriales bacterium | reverse complement strand
AGTGAGCTGGCGGCAGAGTATACTGCTGCTAGCAATGTATATATGGGGTTAAGCTCTGAAAAAGAAAAGATGCTAAGTCAGGCTAAGAACAGTATTGAAGATGCTGATACGGACAAAAGCATCAACGTATCTTTAACCAAGGATAAAGCAAAAAGGCAGCTTCAAAAGACACAGGAAAACTATGAAGCCCTTAAAAGCGAGCATGACAGACTTATTTCTAATGCCGCAGAGGAGGCCGAGAAGGCTAAGAGTGTGCTGGATAAGCTGAAAAACGGGGGCTTTAGTGAGGAAGAGATATTTTCTTATGAGGATAATGTAATTGCTCTTGAAAGGGCTGTTATGGAATGTGAACGTGCAGTTAACGATGTTATAAAAGGAAGAGAGAAAATTATAAGGGACATAGAAAAGAAGCGGGCTGATTTGAAGGCAGAACTTGCAAAGAAAGAAAAAAACACCAGCCTACTGGAACAGAAGGCTGGTATTCAAAGAGGTTTGTTGCAGCTGGATATATTAGAAAAAAACAGAAACCTTGGGAAGCTTAAGGCTATATTTGATGCGGGGGATAAGGTGGAAGCGCCTGAGGACGGAGTCGTTTTAGAGATAAAGGGAGCTATGGGCATGCAAACCACTGGGGAAGCGGTTATTGTATTGTCTGGTAAGGAATTTTGCTTTGAGGCTGAAATCCACCAAGAGGATTTAAAATATGTGAAGGTAGGAGATACAGCTAAGCTTAAGCTAGAAGGGGAATACACCTTTAACCGCCAGGGCAAGATTAATTCCGTTGCAAGGCTTACAGGGGAGAAGGGTGGAAAAGCTATGGTTACTGTTGCTTTAGATAAGGGTAACTACGAAATAGGCATGAACGGTATTGTAGAGGTAAGCAAATCCTCGGAGCAATATAGCAGTATTATTCCATTGACAGCACTTAGAAGCAATGCCGGGGGAGATTTTGTACTGGTAATGGAGAAGGCCAGCAGCGTATTAGGCGAGGAAATGATAGCAAGGTCTTACAGTGTAGTTGTAGTAGAAAAAAATAAGAAAAACGCCGCAGTCAGAGGTTTACCAGGTGACGATATAGAAATTATCGTTAGCTCCAACAAGCCCATAATCGAAGGTGACAAAGTTCGCCTTTTACAGCCATGAGTGGGTGGATTAAAAATGCTGGACTAAATATTGTCCTTGCAGGGCTTATAATAATATGTGGGTTCCTTTTTTTAAAAGATGCTGGAAAAATCCAAGGTCTATGCAGTTCTATTGATATTTACTTCCCAAAATCATTTACTCTCTCGGAAATCGAAAATATTATCTATAATGAAAAAAGTTACAGCAAAAACATTTTAGGCTATACCGCTTTTTCTCAGGAGAATAACTTAGTCGTAGAAAATGAAGCTAATAGAAGCCAAGTTAACCTTGATGTAATTACTTTTTGGGGGACAATGAATAATTGTTTCCCTGTTAGGCTTATAAACGGGGATTTTCCACAAAGCGGAGATGATAACTCCTGCACCGTAGATGCCGAAACAGCCAATATGCTGTGGGGAAGTGTAGATGTTGTAGGCTTGGAGGTAACCTATAAAGCAAAGACTTATGCGGTAACCGGTGTTTTTGAATATGACAAAAAGGCAATGGTAATAAGCAGCGTAAACCCTAATAGTAGCTTTAATATACTACGCTTAACTCTGTCCTATACTGAAAATGCATACAATCAAGCAGAAGCCTTTATGGTTAGCAGTGGACTTGGGGAGGGAATAGTACGGGATTTTTCTGTTTTGGCTTTGCTAGTTGAGCAGTCCTTTTTAATACCGGCCTTTTTTGGTATTGTACTGTTAGGGATATTTTTAATTAGAACAGCTAAATCATTTAATAAACCTTGGTCATACTTATTTATTTCTTTGTTTTGTCTTTCTGTTGCCTTATTCTTTGGTGCTCTAAATTTTA
>CAYWBF010000500.1:0-1938 GCA_964456085.1 uncultured Eubacteriales bacterium | reverse complement strand
AGATTAGATAGTACTTTTAAGATTATAAAAATCAACCTTCTCATCATCATATGTTATATTAACCCTACCCTTTTGGTAGATTGCCGCTACCGACTCCACCCCTGCTATAGACTTTAGCTTTTTTTCAATTCTTAGTCCACAGCTGCTACAGGTCATGCCTTTAACAAAAATTTGTCTGGTAACTGATTTCTCCTGCACAAAAATTCCCCCTAGAGATGTTTGTTACCAAATTTACCATGAGCCTATGAAGATTTTATGGAGAAAAATTTTTTTATAAAGTAATCGCAGGCGATAACAGCTCCGCTATAATTAAGGTGGGCATAGTCCCGAAAATTATTGTTTTCAAATAGTCCTTCTTCAACATTAACCATATTAAAATCCAAATACGGAATATCCTTCTCTTTAGCAAAATCGGCTATAGCCTTATTTATTAGGCTGTAGCCTTTTATCTTTTCCAGGGAAATATTAGCAATGGGGGCAGTAACAAAAATTAAGCTTATATTTTCCTCTCTGCATAGCTCCACTATTTTGTTCAAGTATTCTTTTTGCGTCTTATTAAACTCCCATAGCCTTCCATCATATGAGTTAAACTGATTGGTTTTGTCCAGCTCGTCCTCATTTATAATGTAGTCGCAGTAAATAAAGCCTTTATCGGAATATTTTTCAGTTCCTACATTTTCCGTTTTCTTTAGTATTAATTGTAGCTCTTTCTCAAAAAAGTCAGAAATCTCCTTTGATTTAAGTGCAAAGTAATCTGCTTGATACCTTATGGCAGGTATGGAGTATTTAACTCTTTCGTTTAAAGGAAAGCCGTTTTTTATAAAATCTTTTTTGATCCTATCGTTTTTTAGCACTTGAAAAAGAGTTTCTATTTGCTTAGGTTCAAAGCTATCCTTTAATAAATCCCAGTAAACCTCCATTACTACGGTTTTTGGACTTTGATAATTTAGAGCTTCCTTTAAGGTAAGATAGGTTGCGTCTGGGTGCTGGAGGGGCATACCTAGTTGAAAGCTGCTCACATTAAGTTTTTCATCAAAAATTTTCGGGTCAAAGGTACAATATGAATGAGAGGAGCCAAGAAAGAGTAAGTCCACCGAATTTTTAGGCTGGACATAAAAATCCTCAAACCGCTGTTTATTCCATTGGTTGATTTTATTTTTTTTACTGCCCTCCTCATAGGCTTCTCCTACTTTAACAAAGAGAAAGCCAAAAATTAGGAAAAGTGATATAAGCGTTAATAATTTTATTTTCAATAGAAAACCTCCCGGTAAATTAGAACTGAAAATAAATAAATTGAGAGCCGCTAGTAAAAACCCCTAGGGTTAGAATTATGAAAGCGATGACAAATGTGAAAATCATACTGTTTTTTTCCATTAGCTTTAGTCCTTCTGAAATTAACAGAAAAATAATCATTGCTACCGAAAAGGAAAACTCAAAAAGAGAAAGCCCCAAGCTGTTTACAGAATTGTAAATGCCTTGAAGTGAAGGAATAGCTGGTGTAAAAATAGTTTTGATAATAAAAAATCCGTCTGTCACGGAATTTGCACGGAAGAAAACCCATGCCAGGCATACAATTATAAAGGTGATAAATGTATTCAGCCTTCTTTTAAAAAATAAATAAAATTCATTTTCGGCTATTTGAAAGGCTCCGTGTAAGCCACCCCATAGCACAAAGGTCCAATTTGCGCCATGCCAAAGGCCGCTTACCAAAAAGGTTATCAGTATATTAAGATAATTTCGTAGCCTGCCGCACCTGTTTCCACCCAGTGGAATATATACATAATCCATGAACCATGTTGAAAGAGAAACATGCCACCGACGCCAAAAATCCTTAATACCCTTTGCAAAGTAAGGGGTTTTAAAATTCTCCATTAAATCTATGCCTAATGCTTTGGCGGAACCTTGAGCGATTAAAGAGTATCCGCTAAAGTCGCAGTA
>CAYWBF010000499.1:0-1941 GCA_964456085.1 uncultured Eubacteriales bacterium | reverse complement strand
CTGAAGATAGAACGTACAAGGAGAAGTTTACGCTTAAAAACATACCCTATGATAAGACAAAGCAATACTACCTCGTTTTAGAGGACGAGGACGAGATGGTAAACAAGGTTGTAGACAAGATTCCATTCACGATTGACCTCGTTTTCGGCGGTATTAAGTTTTAAGGGAGGGGAATCTGGTGTTGAACAAAATAAAAGATTTGAAACCTATTTTCTTTTTGCTTGTAGGACTGTATTTTAATGTGTTTTATTTTGGATATATCTATGATAATTTAACTTTACCATTATCTATGGGCGGTATACTTGCAATAATTTTGATTTTTCCATATACGTTCATATTTATTGGTTGTGTTTGCAAAAAGAGTGAAACACCTAATAAAGAGAACACCTATATGATAATTACTTTTTTATGTAATTTAGTGTTAATCTTATCAGAGCTGTTTCTTCGTTGTTGGATAAAGTTACCGACAATTAAAGTCGTTTTGAATAGTGTATCATTATCATTGTTTGTTTTTTTTATCATTCTTTTGATTGTGTTAAAGAAAAGAACTCCTATTATGATATTTTGTTTACTGTTAGCAATATTAAACTTTGCAGATATATATTCAGATGGTTTTCTTATAAAAAAACTATACGAATTTATTGCTTACACTGGTGCATTGTACAGAAAATCTAAAGACACATCTTTGGACTTAGATGCTATGGAAAAGGTGATACTCGATACAAAAATTGATGATATTAGGGAACTTATAAGAGCTTTATTGCTTGTATCAACTTCTATCATTGCTGTTGATAGGGTTTGGAACTTAAAAACAAACGCAAATGCTATATCAAGAGAGGGTGAAAAGAAATGATTTCTGTAAAATTAAATAATATTTTCCCCGGCAAGGTTGTCCGCAAAGACCTCACCAAAAAAATAAAAGAGGGTGCGAATGTACCCGTTTATGTGCTTGAATATTTGCTTGGTATGTACTGCGCTTCTGATGATGAAGCAAGCATTGCGGACGGTATTGAGCGCGTCAAGAGTATACTTGCCGATAATTTTGTCCGTCCTGATGAAGCTGAGAAAATCAAGTCAAAAATCCGTGAGGTTGGTACATATACGGTTATTGATAAGGTGGAAGCACGGCTTGACCCCGACAATGATGTTTATAAAGCTGTGTTTTCCAATCTCAATCTCAAAAATGTAGTAGTAACCGATGACTACATAAAGAAGTTTGAAAAGCTACTATCCGGCGGCATTTGGTGCATTATTCGTATGAACTATAACCGTCTTGATGACCGTTATGACGAGTTTGATTCAGACACACCTAAAGGCAGTAAAAAGACTAAGGTTAGCCCATTTGAGATTGAAGAATTGACACCTATTCAACTCCCCAATATGGACATGACTGAGTTTTTTGATGGGAGAAAGCATTTTGACAAAGACGAATGGATTGATGTCATAATCCGAAGTGTGGGGCTTGAGCCAACACAGCTAAAACAGCGTGAGAAGTGGCATGTTTTGGCTCGTATTGTGCCGCTTGTGGAAAACAATTACAACCTTTGCGAGTTGGGGCCTCGTGGCACAGGTAAATCCCATATTTATAAAGAAATATCGCCGAACTCTATCCTTGTTTCAGGCGGTCAAACAACCGTTGCCAATCTGTTCTACAATATGGCAAGCCGTACAATCGGACTTGTTGGCATGTGGGACTGCGTTGCCTTTGACGAGGTTGCTGGTATTACGTTCAAGGATAAAGACGGCATACAGATAATGAAGGACTTTATGGCTTCCGGCTCGTTTGCGAGAGGAAAGGAAGAAAAGTCAGCCAACGCTTCAATGGTGTTCGTTGGTAATATCAATCAGAGTGTAGATGTATTACTTAAAACATCACATCTCTTTGATCCATTCCCCGAAGCGATGGCTTATGACAGTGCGTTCTTTGACCGTATGCACTAC
>CAYWBF010000498.1:0-1945 GCA_964456085.1 uncultured Eubacteriales bacterium | reverse complement strand
TGGAATCCTCATTAAATTCAGCAGAAGCCTTTAAAAAAATCAAAGTCTCATGGGCGCAAAGACCTACGCCGTAAAATTTATTTTCAATAAAAATAGTATTAAAGGCTGCTTCTGTATTTTTTAGCAGCTTTTCTATTTCAATAGTTGCTTCATTAATATTATTTATGATTTTTCCCGAAGTAGTATTTTCCGTAGGTTCTTCAATGGAAACGAATCTCTGTAGGAAGGTCTTAAAATTAAGCCGCATAAAAATTTTCTTGGCTTCATCATTAAATGGATTGTTTAACTCACATGCCGCAGGCGAAAAATCCACAGGCACATCAGTTAATATTGTAGCAAGCCTCTTACTTAGAAATGCGTCCTCCTTGTATTCCTGTAGGGCGGCTTGAGCCTTTTTGGGCTTTAGCTCATCTATATGCTCAATCGCTCCTTCCAGAGAGCCATAGCTTTTGATAAGGCTAACGGCAGTTTTTTCTCCAATACCCTTTACACCGGGGATATTGTCCGACACATCGCCCATTAGCGCCTTAACATCAATGTATTCCTTTGGAGTCACGCCGATTTTTTCCTTAACA
The DNA here is from genome assembly GCA_964456085.1 of uncultured Eubacteriales bacterium. Lineage (GTDB taxonomy): Bacteria > Bacillota > Clostridia > Lachnospirales > CAYWBF01 > CAYWBF01. The sequence continues at coordinate 1,370 of CAYWBF010000498.1, read as the reverse complement.
TCTGCAGCAAAATAATTTTCAACCTCTGTTTTGCCACCCTTAGTCTTTGGGATTTTTATTTTGATATTGTCCGATGCGATTTGCAGCAAATCCCTGTCTCCGCTCACGATCACAGGCAAAAAGCCACATTCCTCGGCTCTTACAGCAAGAGTTCCCAAAATATCGTCTGCTTCAAAGCCTTCCTTTTCAAAAATACTTATATTCATTTTGGCAAGTAGCTCTTTAAGAAGAGATATTTGAGGTAGAAGCTCCTGCGGCATAGACTTTCTTGTGCCCTTGTACTCTGTAAACAATTCTTGTCGAAAGGTTGGTGCAGGCAAATCAAAGGCTACCCCAACATGGCTTGGAGCTTCTTCATCTATCATTTTCAGCACTATACTAAGAAAGCCATATACCGCGTTTGTATATTCTCCTTCACTGTTTGTAAGTAGAGGGATAGCATAAAACGCTCGGTTAATAATGCTGTTCCCATCTATTAGCATAATTTTTTTCATATTATTCTCCGTATATTATGACTTAAGCTAAGCTAGAGGGTTTGGAGGAGTGCAGCTCCCGTAAGACTATAGTCCCCAGCTAAGCAGTATTTTACTTCTACTTCCGAATAACCAACAAAACAACAGCAAACAAAAAAATATAAATCATAGCAAAAAAATCCATAGTATGAAAGCGCATCTCCTTCATACGGGTTCTGCCCTCGTCTCCTCTGTAGCAGCGAGATTCCATGGCAATAGCCAGCTCGTCAGCTCTCCGAATAGAAGAAATGAACAACGGCACAAGCAAAGGCACCAACGCCTTTGCCTTTTTTATAAGACCGCCCGTATCAAAGTCCGCACCACGAGCAATCTGCGCCTTCATAATTTTATCCATTTCCTCGAGGAGTGTAGGAATAAATCTTAAGGCAATAGTCATCATCATAGCAATTTCATGTGCCGGAACCCCAATTTTTTTAAAAGGTTTAAGCAAATACTCAATGGCATCGGTTAACTGTATTGGAGATGTAGTAAGTGTAAGCACCGATGAGGCACACACAAGTAAAACCAGCCTAAGCGCCATTTTCCCGGCAATAATCAACCCCTCCAAAGTTACAGTAAGCTTCCAAATATGAAAAACCACCGTATCCCCGGGAGTAAAGAAAATATTTATGGTCACTGTAAAAATAATAATAACAAATATTCCCTTTAATCCATTATATAAATACCTAGGCGGCACCTTTGACATATAAACCACAGCACATAGCGCAGCCACAGTAAATAAATAACCCAGCGGACTTGTAACAAAAAAAAGCAAGGTTATAAAAAGTATTAAGGACATCAGCTTTAGCCTTGGGTCAAGATTGTGTATATAAGATTTTACAGGGTAATACTGTCCAA
>CAYWBF010000497.1:0-1954 GCA_964456085.1 uncultured Eubacteriales bacterium | reverse complement strand
TTTTCAACTGGCATTTGCATTTCGTTGGCAAGCTCATCTGGGGAAGGGTCTCTGCCAAATTCCTGCAACAACTGACGTGAAACCCTAATCAGCTTGTTTATAGTCTCAACCATATGAACTGGAATACGAATCGTTCTTGCCTGGTCGGCTATAGCACGGGTTATAGCCTGCCTTATCCACCATGTTGCATAGGTACTAAATTTATAGCCTTTTCTGTAGTCAAACTTTTCTACTGCCTTAATTAAACCTAGGTTGCCCTCTTGAATAAGGTCAAGAAACAACATTCCTCTGCCTACATATCGCTTAGCAATACTTACAACAAGGCGCAGGTTGGCTTCGGCAAGACGTTTTTTGGCTATCTCGTCCCCTTCCTCCATTCTTTTTGCTAGGTCAATTTCTTCCTCGGCGGTAAGCAGGGGCACCTTTCCTATTTCCTTTAGGTACATACGCACATGGTCGTCGGTGTTGATTTCACCTTCTACAATGGTTATGTCCAATTCCTTTTCTATTTCGTCGTCTGCTTCAATTGTTCCAACCACATCAATGCTCTGGGTTTCAAGGTATTCATAGATTTTATCTATCTGGTCGGGGTCAAGGTCAATATCCCCCAAAAAGTCCATGATTTCCTTATACTCCAAAACATTTTTCTTTTTTTTGCCTAAGGCCACAAGCTCCTTTAATCTATTTATGAATATGGTGTCGTCAATAGCTTTCAAGATAAACCGTCCTTTCGTGAGTAACATATTCTACAGCAACTCCATAATTGCTATAGGCAACGGTAGTGTTATTAGGCATAAACCGCTAATATATTACCCTATCGTATTTTCTATTTTATCCATTGTTTTTGCATTTAATTCAAAAAACGTTGTAATTATGGGAAAAACAGGTGATTATAAAGAAATTTTTAAATTTTGCAGACTGCTTTTCATTTTGGCCAGACTGCTAATTTTGTTTAAATCTCGCTCGTTTGAAATTATATGGTCAATATAAGCCTTTTTAGTAATAATTAAAAAGTCATTAACAGCCGAAAAAATCTGCTCACTGGCAAAGTTCTTGTTTGTAGCAAAAACTGTAGCACAGCGTTTTTGCTCCTCCGCCGTATAAAATCCACTAATAAGCTCCCCGGGGTATATTTCCTTACCTTGGTCGTACAGTGCATAAATTTTTTCCAAAAGCCTTACATAAACCTCGTCTACAAGCTCCTCCGGCATAATATGCTCTTTAACTGCGCGAAAAACGCTTTCCTCTGTAGCTATTAAATAGATGAGATTTTTTCTGGCTTCATTTATACCCTTGTCATTTTGGGGCGTTTTGGCTCCCCTTGATTTATTGTTGCCAACTAGAGGCATTTTTTGCGGCTGGGTATAATCCATTGAAGCCCAGCCTGCCTGGGTGGTTCTTTTTATTTTTTCTATTTCTTCTGTTATGGCTTTTTCGGAAATGCCTGTTAGGCTCGATGTCTCCTTAATGTACACGTCAAGCTCAATCGAGCTTGAAACCTTAGCTAAAAGCTTTGCGGCCTGTGTGGTAAAGACTACCTTATCGTCTGGGTTTTCCATGTTGTACTGCTTTTTAAGACAGTTAATTTCAAAGGTAAAGTGGCTTTTAGCCCGTGGTAACACATCTAGTAAGGCTTGAGCGCCATATTTTGTAATAAATTCGTCTGGATCCTTAGCGTTTTCTGCTTGCAGCACTTTTACCCTAAGTCCGCTTTCTGTAAGAAATGGAATGGCTCTTAGCGCCGCCTTCTCCCCTGCGTTGTCAGAATCAAAAAAAATAGTTACCGTATCAGCGTATTTTTTAAGTACACGAACATGCTCATCATTAAAAGCTGTTCCAAGGGCGGCTACCGTATTGGCAATACCTCCCTGATTTAAAGAAATAACATCTAAGTAACCCTCAACCAAAAAAACTCCTTTTTTCTGGCAAGCCTAGCAAAATTAATTCCGTAAAG
>CAYWBF010000496.1:0-1957 GCA_964456085.1 uncultured Eubacteriales bacterium | reverse complement strand
GGTAGCAAGTCAAGCCAAGGAACGTCTTTCCCAAACCAAAACTACAAAAATTGTCCTAGCTCCATTTATTCAGGAGCCAAAAATCGTAAACATAAACATGGAAATCACAAGAGAGGATTTCCTTAACCACAAGAGAATTAATCAGCTGGGGGACTCTAATGAAATTTTTGAAAAATTCAGAGATAAGAGCGTTAATGACTTAATCGACCTTACCTTGAAATGCGTGGACGACTGCTTGGATTTCGCCAAGTTGTCTGAAAGGGATATAGACGAAGTTTTCCTTGTAGGTGGCAGCTCATCAATTTCTGCCATAGGTGAAAGGATTTCCGAAAAATTTGGCAAGGAGCCTTATAAATCCAAAATCAGTCCTGCCCTTTCCATTTCCCAAGGTGCGGCAAATTATTGCAACATGATTATGATGCCCACTGTAAAAGGCCCAGTAGTACAGGAAAAAACTATTCACCCCCTTGGTCTTGAAATCGCCGGACGACGTTTTATGGAGATTGTTCCCTCGGGGATTGATATTCCCAGTGACGGGCTTAATGTTGAGGCAGGCGAGCTTTTGACCACAAACTTTGACAATGTTTCCAGCATGGCTATAGTGGTGTACGAAAACACAGCAAAGACAGAGGCGGCGCAGCTTGTTAACGCCGAAGGCATGAAAAGGCTTGCCGGTACAACTCTTAGGGGTATTCCCCAGGCTCCGAGAGGTGGCGAAAAGGTTAAGGTTATATTTAATATCGGACAGGACAATATGCTTAAGGTTACAGCAAAGAGTATGAGCAACGAGGGAATAGTTACAGAGCTTTCTGTTGATGAATTGTATTAAGGGGAGAAGCCCATTGAACTCAATAGATAATAACGGTTGTTTTGGTTTGTTCGGGGAGGTTTTTGCTGAAATCCCTTACCTGATTGCCGACGAAGTAATCGCTGTTGCTAACAAAAACTGCAGCCTGTGGGCTTTGGACAGAAGGATATATGAAAACTACGGCAAGATTGAGGAATCCTATGCCCAAAACGAAGCCGCCTTTGAAAACCAATCGGCTAAGGAGGTTTTAAAGGGGATTGTCTCTATAATTTCGTCCCAGGCGCAGCTATATCTTCTGGACAACAGCAGCAACAGCCTATATTCGGCAATACTTACTAAGGCAAAGGACGGTCTACAGGAATGTCTTAACGCCGAGGCTCTCCATATGAAAAAAGGGACTGTGCAATTTTTTTTAAAATGCTTAAATGATGAAAAAATAGATGCTCAGATTTTATTCAGACAGGAATTTTTAGATGAGTTGTATGGACTTTATGTGGAGCTTGTCACGGAGCTTGACAAAAACCCTCATTTGCTGGGGCTTCGCAACCAAAACAACGAGCTGCTTCAAAAAGAGGCAGATATACTTCAATCCATAATTAAAGCTCAAGTGCAAACACTAGAAAGCCTGTATGGCACTCCCCAAGAGGAGCAGGTAATAAAGAAAATAATTTCTCTACTATTTAATAGTCACAGTTTAACCTCCCTCGCTCTTAAGCAGCTTGCAGAAAACAAATGGCTTGTTGAGCCTCTCACCTTAGAGGCTTTTAGCGAAAGAGCTATGGAGATGCTGGGCTTTTGGGTGGGTGAAGAAGCCTTGCAGTCGGCTTTTGTTGCCTTCAAGGAGCGACACGGGCAGATTCTTGCTGAGCTTGAGGAAACGGAAGCAGCTATATTAAAGCCGCTTCTTGGCAAGGCGCTTTACGGCATACAAAAGCAGGTAAGCGACCAGATTATTTTAGCAGAGGAACTAACCAGCGAGTTTTCGGAGATAACAAAATACCATGAGCAGCATGTGGATGCCTTAAGTCCTCTGCCTCAATTTGAAATTATTAATGGCATATACGAAACACTAAAAATAAAAACGGAATGCCTAACAGAAGGCAAGCAGGCATTTTTTGAGGAGTGCAGGCAGGAAATTCAAATTCTTAG
>CAYWBF010000495.1:0-1962 GCA_964456085.1 uncultured Eubacteriales bacterium | reverse complement strand
ATGCCCAAACTCTTATTATTATTTTACACCAATAGGTGATGGTGATTTAAAATTGGCATTTGATAAGATTGAGCAAAATGCAAAAGAGAGCGGAAAAAACCTCTGTCTTTGGGGCGTTACTGAAAGCTTAAAAGAAAAGATTGAAGCCGTTTTGCCAAACAAATTTTCATTTGAGACTGATAGAGCTTGGTCAGAGTATATTTACCTAAGTGAGCGGCTAATAACGCTTGAAGGGTCAGACCTTAAAAAACGCAGAAATAATTTAAATTTATTTATCAATAAATATGGAGAAAGCTATAAATTTACCCCAATCACAAAAGATAATTTAGGGTTAGTTTATGATTATCAACAAAAGTGGTTCACTGAAAATGGCAATAAGAACGATGATTTAGATTCTCTTGCATACGAGAATGAGGTTATAAAATCAGCTTTAGATAATTTTTTCGCACTTGATTTAATAGGTGGTGTTGCAACGCTTGACGGTGAGGTTGTTGGATATAGCTACGGAGCAAAAACATATTCTGATACCCTTGATGTTTTCGTTGAAAAAGCCGATTTTAAATATAACGGTATTTACCAAGCAATTAATAGAGATTTTGCAACACTTGCGGCGGCTGATGTCTTATATATCAACCGTGAGGAGGATTTAGGTATTGAAGGGCTTCGCACGTCCAAGATGAATTATAAGCCACATTTGCTTTTAACTAAATATTCGGGGTGTAGCGATAAATGTCAGGATTAAAGGAAAAGCTTAAAGCTTTTAGTAGGCTTGAAGCGGAGCGGGTAGTCATTCGTAAAATCGAAAAAAAAGATGAGCCAGCTCTTGTTGAAATGGCTAACGATTTTGAAATAAAGAAATTTTGGGGTTATTATGATGAAGAAACAGGCGTTCTTCACGATGAGTTTGAAACGCCAGAAGGCGCACCAAAAAAAAGCTTTTACGAAAATGTTTCAGAAACATACAAGGAAATGGACGAGCTTCGACTTGTCATTGCTCTTAAGGAAACTGACGAAGCTATAGGCGAAATTATGCTTTATTATTTTATGCTCGACAAGCAAGCAGAGATAGGCTATAGAATTAGCCGCAATTTTTGGGGAGCTGGTTATGCCACAGAAGCCGTCTCCACTATTTCTGATTATGCCTTCGACACGCTTTCGCTTACAAAATTAGTGCTTAGATGCTTTGCTGAAAACGTTGGCTCAAAAAAGGTTGCAGAGAGAGCTGGGTTTTTACAAGAGGGATTTGTAAAAAAAGGGTGTATCGTTAAGGTGTGTAAAGATTATTATTTGTTTGGTAAGGTAAATCCAACACATAAGGGGTGATACCTATGAGAAAAACTTTATTGTTGCTTACAGCGGCTACTATTCTAGTATCCACTAACGCCTATGCTTTTTCCGTTAAAATACCAGATACACCAACCGCTAATTCGTATTCAAACTGGTCGGACGCTTACTCCGCTTATGAACAAACATATGAGCAGGAAAAGGCAAAAATCCCGACAACGCCAACACCAAGACCAACAGCAACGCCAGCGCCTTCAAAACTACCGAGCGACATAATCGGCACGCTTTATGAAGCCGAGCTTACAAGCTTTTATAATAAGGGATTAATCAATAAAAGGCCTGATGGCTCAGTTGCGCCAAATGAAATTATCTTAAAAAATGAATTTGCCTATACGGTTGAGCGTTGGCTTGCGGTCAATTCTGTTTTGTTGTCTAAAAATGGATTGAAGTTTACGTCGAAAAGCGTAAACTATTCTGATGTGTCAAAACAAGTAGAGTTTTACAGCCAAATTTATTCAGCCGCATCTAAAGGTTTATTTACTTCATCAAGTGGTACGTTTAAGCCAAACTCATCAATAACAAGGAAAGAGCTTGCTGATTCACTTTCCGCTGTTATGGTTGCGCTTAAAAAATCTGATTATGGCGAAAGTTACGTTAGCGGTATAAACGCTGACGCTA
>CAYWBF010000494.1:0-1971 GCA_964456085.1 uncultured Eubacteriales bacterium | reverse complement strand
GGGAGTGGTTTCCGGCTGTACTAGCACAGCCGCACCTGCTCCGGCACCTGCGGCATCAGCAGCCCCAGCGGCATCTGCTGCACCTGCTGCACCTGCTGCTTCTGCAAGCGACAAAAAGAACGTATACCTAATCACAATGGATCAAATGGATCAGCACTGGGTTAACGTTGACACAGGTGCTAAAAAGGCCGCCGCAGAGCTTGGTAATATTACATACACCTGGCTTGCGCCTGATGTAAAGGACGATGCAAAGCAAATCGAGTGTATTAACAATGCCGTAGCTGGTGGAGCTAACGCCATTTTGCTTGCAGCAAATGGGCCAACTGCAGTTACAGCAGCACTTGAGGAAGCCAAGTCAGCCGGAGTACAAATTATTTATGTAGACTCCGCCGCAGACTTCCCAGCAGTTCAAACCTTAGCAACAGATAACAAAGCCGCTGGAACAACAGCCGGAAAGGAATTAATCAAGGCGTTGGAAGCCAGCGGAGTGAAAAGCGGAAAAATCGGTATTGTTAATGTTAACGCAGCCACAGCTTCTACTGTAGCCCGTGAAGAAGGCTTCCGTGCCGCTTTCCAGGGAACAGGCTTTGAAATATTGCCAACCCAGTACGGCGAGGGCGACGCTGCAAAATCCAAGGATATAGCGGCTAACTACATTACACAAGGTTGTGTAGGCATTTTCGGTGCCAATGAAGGCTCTACTGTAGGTACAGGCAATGCCATTCAAGAAGCTGGCGGCAAGGTTATTGGGGTAGGCTTTGACAAATCAGACACAATTCTTTCCTTAATAAAGGACGGCTTCCTTCTTTGCACCATGGCACAAAATCCAGACATAATGGGCTATGAGGGAATGAAAACCGCTGCTAAGGTTCTTGCAGGAGAAGCTATATCTTCTACAAATGTTGATACAGGAGTTTCTGTAATTAATAAGGATGCTGTTAAGTAAGATTTTAAATTAGCTTTTAAATCAAAAGCCCCCTATGTCTTTTAGGACATAGGGGGCTTTATGCATTTGATATAGTAGAATTTTTTAAGTAAATCCCAAGCGGAGGTTAAATTTTTACAAAATCGATTGCCCCATGCTTACAAATAGGGCAAATAAAATCAGCCGGTAAAGTTTCTCCTTCATGTATATATCCGCAAATATTACAGCGGTAGCCTTGTTTTGCAGCTGGCTGTGGCTTTGGCTTGATGTGCTGCTGATAGTACGAGTATGTAACGCTTTCAGCGTTGCTTAAAACCTCTCCGTCTGTTATTATGGCTTTAAACATAGTATGGGTTCCAAAATCAAAGGTATCTGTTACCTTAAAGGATAGGAATGCGTTTGCGCTTTCGGTTATGTAGATGATTCCGTTTTTGCTTCTTTGAAAATTATTATATCCGCTGAATTTGTCTGCGGTTCTGCCCGACTGAAAGCCGAAGCGCTTAAATATGTCAAAGGACGCTTCTGTGGTCAAAATTGAAACATTAAATTCCTTTGAGTTCATAATCATGTCGTGGGTGAAGTTTTGCTTATTTACGGTAATGACACCTACAAGGTCAGGGGTGCTTGTAACCTGTAGCATTGTGTTTGTAATACAGCCGTTGTCCTTACCTCCGTCTAAGGCTGTAAGCACATAAAGCCCGTAGCCTATCTTAAATAATGCTGAATTATCCATTTCGTCCACTCCTTTTTGATTTTGTGCGGTAAGCAGATACCTACAATAATAGTAATCGTTATTAAAATTAATATATAGTATATTCTAATGTCTGTCAATATATTTTAGTAATAAATGTAAAAAAGAAAGGAGCAAAAACCATAAAAATTCTTTTAACATTATCATATGACGGCACAAGCTACTGTGGCTGGCAAAGGCAAAAAAATGGGGTAAGCGTACAGGAAACAGTTGAGGGGGCGCTGAAGGCTATTTTTAAACAGGAAATCAAGATAGTAGGTGCCAGCAGAACAGACGCAGGGGTTCATGCTCTGGC
>CAYWBF010000493.1:1050-1984 GCA_964456085.1 uncultured Eubacteriales bacterium | reverse complement strand
CCGTATGGGGGATACGCTTTCAATAAAAAATCATCAAAAAAACGTTAATCTTCAGCACATTAGCAGCTCTCGCTACGATTCAATTGCTTTTTCAGGATTAACAAAAAATTAAGTAATATTCACCATTACTTGCTTTTCTTGTTTATGCCAGTTAAGTATGATGGATGAGAGTCCACCTATTATGAGTCCCCAGAATGCGGCTCCAATTCCTAAAATAGAGATGCCGGAGGCTGAAACCAAAATAGTAATTAGCGCAGGCTCTCGGAAATGCTCCTCTTCAAGAGCTGTTTTAAGGCTGCTACCGATGGTACCTAATACAGCAAGACCTGCTAGTGCCATGATAAGCTCACTAGGAAAGGCGAAAAATAAGCTAACAATCGTTGCCCCAAATAAACCAATTATTAGCCAACATAGGCCTGCAATAATAGTTGCTTTATAACGATTTTCTGGGCGGATATCGGCTTCTTGGCTGGTACAAATAGCAGCAGTTATAGCGGCTAGGCTTATTGAGTAACTACCAAAAGGTGCTAAAAGAAAATTCACTAAACCAATGCCTCCGATGATTGGAGAAATAGGAGGATTAAAACCAGAAGCCTTGAGAACGGCGATACCAGGAATATTTTGAGAGGTCATGGTAACTACGAATAAGGGAAAGCCCACGCTGAAAATTGTTGATAATGACAGTGTTGGCCAGGTGAAGATGGGCTCAGCAAACGTAATTTCTAGCTGGTCTAAATGAATGAGGCCTTGTGCCTTAGCGATGCAAATACCAATCAATAAAACAAATAAAATGTTGAAGTTGGGGAAAGCCCTTTTTCCGGCTAGGTAGGTGATGAGCATGGCTGTTATGAGAAAGAACTTTTCTTGCATCGCAACAAAAATATTTAAGCCGAAATGAATGAGAATTCCGGCGAGCATGGCTGAGGTTAGCGCG
>CAYWBF010000493.1:0-1040 GCA_964456085.1 uncultured Eubacteriales bacterium | reverse complement strand
CTTGATGGTTTTTTCAAATAGACCTGTGATCCCGGTGATAAAGGTGAGAAACGCTGCAAACATGAATGCACCTATGGCTTCTGGCATGGAGACACCACTGAGACTGCTCGCCAACAATGCCGCTCCTGGGGTCGACCAGCCAGTTAAAATGGGGGCGCGGTAATATAGAGAGAATCCAATGCTTGTTATGGTCATACTCATTCCTAAGGCAAAAAGCCAGGAGCTGACTTCTGAGGGCGAGGCGCCCGCTATAGTGGCTGCTTGAAACACTAAGACGGCTGAGCTTGTAAAACCAACCATAACGGCAATAAATCCCGCTGTTATGTTAGATAGAGAAAAGTAATGTTTCATAACCGAACCTGTTTTTTTATCTTGCAAATTGTTGACTTATTCTAACATAATTTTCATAGCGATGCTTAGAAATTTCTTTTTTACTCACCGCAAATAAGATAGCACAACCAGGAGTGTTTTGATGGCAGCAGTTACGAAACTTGCATTGGCTGAGATAGGGCTGAAACTCAATATAGCCTTTAGCAATTTCTTGAGCGGGCATGTGCCATAAACCAAACTCACGCACCCCGGGCGAATCAATTAGACTTCCTCCTGTGGGCAAATGATAAAGACAAGAGTTGCTGGTTGTGTGGCATCCAAGCTCAGTCTTCTTTGATATAGGAGCGGTTTGTATATTGATTTCAAGAGGTAACACACGAGCAATAATAGAGGATTTACCGACACCTGATTGCCCAACAAATACACTGATTTGGTTGTCAAGAGATTCTTGTAGTCTTTTATGGCTATGTTTGTCTTCAGAGCTCGTGAGCACAAGATGATAGCCAAGCTTTTTATAGCCTTCAAGCAGCTGTTTTTTTGAGCCCTCAAGGGGTAGATCTACCTTATTTAAGATAATACAAGCATTTAACTTCAAAAACTCAGCCATGACCAGATAGCTATCAAGCAATGACCATGAAATATCGGGTTTTGGTGCTACAACGATCAACATTTGAGTGACATTCGCAGCGATTGGTTTAATTTGGCCTTGT
>CAYWBF010000492.1:0-2000 GCA_964456085.1 uncultured Eubacteriales bacterium | reverse complement strand
TCTCATCAGCAACATACATTTCACCAAGACCCTTATGTGCATCTTTAGAATACATGCCTTCCTTCCAAAAGAAACAGAGCCACTGTCTATGCAAATCACAAGCATTTTCTGCATCCTGACTTGAAGGGTCACCTTGCTCAAATGCTTTTTTAAGAAGGCTTTCATATTCAGTACGGAGAGCTTCAGCTCTTTGCCATTGTTCCTCGCTCATACCTTCTACTTTAGCATTGGAGGCATTAACGGCATCATCTCCATATTTCTTACGAATTTTCTTACCATATGCAGCTTCGTTGTCATCAACCAGCTTCCGCTTAAAGCCTTCAAATTTTTCATTGCTGCTCATAATATTTTCTCCCTTCACTACGATAAATCTATAGTAAAAACTATTACATAACATGACTGTCAACAGGCAAAAAAAAGCCTACGCTAGTAAATCAAACTAACGTAGGCAATAATAAACCTATTCTATGTACTATCAATAAAAATATTATTTTCTAAAATAACCTACAAGCTGAAACATAACGCTTTGCATAATAATCTTCGCCAAGACTGCTTATAGTAACGCCCCAGCTTCTTTTTGAGCTGCTGGAATGAATGAAGTTGCCATCGCCCATGTATATTCCAACGTGGGAGATACGTCCGTTGTTTCCGCCGTCAGTATCAAAGAATACTAAGTCACCAACTCTAAGGTCAGAACGTTTAACAGGCGTACCATTAGCCATTTGTTGGCTAGAGCTTCTGTTCAGCTTTATACCAAAGTTTCTCATAACAGAGTAAACAAAGCCGGAGCAGTCAACGCCTGATTTTAGATTTGTGCCAGCCCATTTATAAGGCGTGCCTAAATATTTTTTAGCAAAGGCAATAATAGCAGTACCCTTTGAATCAGTAGGGCTTTGTGGCTTTTCGCCGGATTGTACAGAAACAAATTCTGCGCTAACATATCCCTCTTGCCCATAATAAGTAACCCCTACCCATTCAGGGTCAATCTCAAACACATCAAGAGGCTCGCCCTTTGGCAATACAGCTAAAACCTTGCTGTCGGGTGATGGTGTTTCTCTTAAATTCAAACCTGTATCAGAAATAACAACTGCATATATAGTATTGGAATTAACTACTAACGCTCCCCTGCTTGTAACCTCAAGCAAAGGTTCCTCGTCAGCATGAAACTCAGGAGGTATCTCAAATGACTCTGAATCAAAAGCGTGCTCTGGAAAGTCAGGTATCTCTGCAAATTCCTCTTCGGAGTGGTCGCTATTGTTATTTGTAGGCTCTGGCATAAAAGGAAGGTGCGCTGCTGGCGGTTGTGGTTGAGCGGCAGAAGTGCTTGCAGTATAAGCTTGTGTTAAAGGAGCTACTAGCTCCATAGGTTGTTGGGTAGGCTGAACAACAGGAGCCTGTACAGGTTGTTGTGTTGCTTCCTCATGCTTAACAGGAGCAGGCGTAGGTGCTGGAGCAGATGGCTCTTGAACTAGTGCCGGAGCTGGTTGAGGCGCTGGTGCCGGATCAGCAGTTGGCTTTGGCTTACTTTCTTCCTTAATTGTAGCTGATACCGTAGGAAGTGAACCAGCTAAGCTACCATCTAAAAAATCCTTATGTACGAATCCTTCTTTTCCTTTATAAACTACCTTGTACCATGTATCAACCTTGCCTATTGCACGGAGGCTTGTCCCCTTTGAAAGCTGGTCGATAACTTGTCCTTCTTTAGAAGGCTTATTTCTAAGATTAACGCCGCTGTCGTTAACTGTAGCGTCAACCTCTTTAACATCTACAAATTTTTTAGAAATGAAGGAAGTAGAGCTTCCTATTGTAATGCTGTAAAAATCACCTTGAACACCGTTAATAGTAACCTCCTTGCCCTTATTGGCCTTTGAAACGACATCAGATGTAGTAGAAGCACCAGAACGGACATTTACACCGTCATCATTAACAAACCCATAGGTTTTAGAAAATACAGAAGCAGAAGCTCCAAACATAACAGTCAAAAATACAAAAGTACAAAC
>CAYWBF010000491.1:0-2005 GCA_964456085.1 uncultured Eubacteriales bacterium | reverse complement strand
GGGGTGTGCCACAGATTGAGGTTACATTTGACATTGATGCCAACGGTATCGTAAATGTTTCTGCAAAAGACCTTGGTACAGGCAAGGAACAAAAAATTACAATTACTGCCAGCACAAACCTAAGCGATGACGAAATAGAGCTTGCTGTTAAGGAAGCTGAAAAATACGCAGAGGCGGACAGCAAGAGAAAAGCCGCTGTTGATGCTAAAAACGACGCTGAGTCCTTCATCTTCCAAGCTGAAAAATTCCTTAACGAGTCCGGCGACAAGCTTGACCCTGCTGACAAGTCAAAAATCGAAGATGAGCTTAAAAAGGTTAAGGCTCTCACCGAAAACGTGTCCTTTGATGCCTTAACCCCTGAAAAGGTTGAAGAAATCAAAACTGCTACCGAAGCCTTAACACAGGCGTTCTATGAGGTTTCGACCAAGCTTTATCAGCAAGCCGGTGGACAGCAGCCCGGCCCGGATATGGGTCACACCCACGGAGCAGATGATGTAGTAGATGGTAACTACACTGAAAAATAGTGTTATCCCTTGCGTTTTAGCTTCGCTTTGCGTAAGTAACTAAGTAAAATGTTGGTTATTGAAATAAGGAAAATTCGGCAAAGCATTTCAGTCTAATGAAATGCTTTTGCCTATGTATAGGTGAATAATATGGCTGAAAAAAGAGATTATTACGAAACACTAGGCGTTAGCAAGGGCGCAAGTGAAGATGAAATAAAAAAGGCTTACAGAAAGCAAGCAAAGAAATATCACCCTGATGCAAACCCAGATAATCAAGAGGCTGAGGCTAAATTCAAAGAGGTTAGCGAAGCCTACAGCGTGCTCTCCGACCCTCAAAAGAAAGCTGCCTATGACCAATATGGCCATGCTGCCTTCCAACAAGGTGGCGGTGGCGGCGGTGGTTTCTACGGCGGCTTTGAAATGGGCGATATTTTTGAGTCTATTTTTGGCGACAGTGGTTTTTCTGATATTTTCGGCGGTGGTGGCGGCAGAAGGCGTCAAGGCCCAAGGCGTGGTTCTGATGTACATACCAGCCTTAATATAAATTTTGAAGAAGCTTTTTTTGGTACATCAAAGGAAATTACTCTGCCCATGAACGAAACCTGCGGCACCTGCAACGGCACCGGCGCGAAACCCGGTACCCTAGCAGAAAGCTGCAAGCACTGCGGCGGCAGCGGACAGGAAAGAATTTTGCAGCAAACAATGTTCGGCACTATGACTAGCGTTAGAACCTGTGCCGTTTGTCGTGGCGAAGGAAAAATCATTAAGGAGCCATGCACTACCTGCCGTGGCGAAGGCAGAGTAAGAAGAAACAAGGCCTTGGAGGTAAATATTCCAAAGGGCATTGACAATGGTCAAAGCATTCGCCTGTCGGGAAAAGGAGAAGCCGGAGAAAAGGGAGGCCCATACGGCGACCTTCTAATCTCCATAAACGTCCTCCCCCACAAGGTTTTTGTGCGTAAGGGCAGCAATATTTATTTAGATATGCCCATTACCTTTGTCCAAGCGGCGCTTGGTGATGAAATTACAATTCCTACTCTTGAAGAGCAGGTTAAATATACAATAAAGCCCGGCACTCAACCAGGTGCACAGCACGTTATTAAGGGTAAAGGCTTTGCCAATGTAAAAAACCCCAAAATCCTAGGTGATTTGGTAGTAACCCTTAACGTAATGGTACCAACCACCCTTAACGAAAAGCAAAAGCAGCATCTTAAAGCCTTTGCGGAATCTATGGGAGAGGAATACACTAATCATAAGGACAGCATACTTGATAAAATAAAGAAGTCATTTCAATAGAAATAATTTCTAAACAAAAAGCTTTTCACTTTCTACTTTTAGGGTAGATAAATGAAAAGCTTTTTTTGTGCCCAAAATTCGGGGGGCTAAATATAATATAATAATGTGAGTTCGGCGGAATCAAAAATTAATATTCTAGCCGAACATACCGAACAAATTTTTTCACAAGTAAGCCACAAGTACCCAAGATTATATTAATTTCAAAA
>CAYWBF010000490.1:0-2006 GCA_964456085.1 uncultured Eubacteriales bacterium | reverse complement strand
TCCTTCAGCAAGGAAGAAAATTGCGGTCTGACTTTTTCAAAGCTATCCTTGTATTTTAGGCTGGGCACTGTCCTTGCATCCTCGTAGGCATTTAGTGCGGACGTAACACTATGGATTCCGTTAACAGTAAATTCGATTTTATTGTTAATAATGCGCTCGTAGGTTAAATGTGCGTTGGGGCGCATCTCATAGAGCTTGTTATACAGCTCAGACATTTTTTCAACATTTTCCGTTGAAGGCTCTGCGTCCATAAGCTTTAGGCTGTGCCTGTAGCTTTCCTTTTCAAGCTCCCTTAAACGTGCTACTGCTTCCACAAGAGGCATAACATTAATATCAATACCCTGTTTTGCTAAGCGTGCCGATACCTCGGAAGTCAGCTTAAGCTGAATTTCCGCTAATTGTCTTTTTGCTGATATAACCTTCCACTGGGAGGCTTCGTTGTTGTTTTGGTTTGGAGCTTGCCTTTGGTCGGTGTCCATAGATAACTGGCCGCTGCCGGTATTGTTTACGGCTGCAGATTGGGTGTTTTGATTTTCGGAGGCTTCTGCAAGCTTTTCAAGGGTCACATTTTCGCCGCTATTTACAAGCTTATTAATGCTCTCCTCTCCAATATGAGGAAGCTTTTTAAGCATCTGCTGGTATTTTCTGCTTAACTCCTGTATTTGTGGCTGAGCATCTAAAATTTCAAAATCCAGCGGCTTTTTACCTTGACGCAAATTTTGAGCAGCCTTATTTAAGGCTTCCTCCTTGTTTATTTGAAAGCCTTGTAAAAATGTAGCCTTTTCAAAGTTTTCCTTTGTCAAAGGAACCTGATTTTTAACCAAAAGAATTGCCCTTTCAACGTCCTCCTTAGATTTTGGAAGCTGTTCACGCTGAAAAAACTTACCTATTTCAGGCAAAAGCGCCTTAAGGGTATCTTGGTTAAGACCACTATTCTTGGAGTAGGAACCAAGGCTTTTGTGCTTTGCCAAGTAGAGATTTTCAAGTGTCAGAGGAATTTCTTCCTTTAAAATAGATAAAATATGCTGCTCTGAGGGCTTGGATAGCTTATCAATTTGCTCCTTGGCTTTTTCCATAGCTTCAAAATTAGCGTCGCTTAAGGGCAAGGAGTTTCTTACAATGGCCTCGGCAATGGCTCTTTCGTCTTGACCATATGACTGTGCAGCATTTTCTGTTCCGCCATTTTTAGCCCTTTCCGAAAAATGCTTATCTACAATCTTTGTGATGTCCTCTTGAGAAACCGATTCAATGGGCTTGTTCTCAATCTCATGCATAACCTCCGTCAAAAGGCTTAAGCTAATTTTATCTAAGGAAAGACCGTTTGCTAAAAGCTCGTTAATTGCCGAAATTGTAGTATTATTTTTAGCGTAGGTAAGGCTTTTCTTGATTTTGGAGATAGCCTGCTGAGCCTTGGCTTGCGCTTCGGCAGAGCCGTCTATCTTGGCAATATCTTCATTTATAAAATTATTCTGCTTAAAATGTTCCTTTAGGTTTTTCGTGTCCGTGTTTCTGGAAAGCTGATTAAGTGATG
Organism: uncultured Eubacteriales bacterium; assembly: GCA_964456085.1. Lineage (GTDB taxonomy): Bacteria > Bacillota > Clostridia > Lachnospirales > CAYWBF01 > CAYWBF01. The sequence goes on along the minus strand of CAYWBF010000490.1, from coordinate 475 downwards.
GGTTTGAGAAAACCTGCTTTAGAAAAAGTCCACTGCCATTATTTTCAAGGACACGGAAATAAAGCTCGTCCCCTACTTCCAGATTGCCGCTTACACTATTTAGGTCGGCTTCAAAAACAAAGTCGGATTTAGTTTTTAGGGTTATTTTCTTGCTATCCTTTTCAATAATCTGGGCAGAAATAATATTAGGAAGCTCATTTTTTTGCTTATTAGCTTTATATTCAAACGCCTTAAAAATCTCAGGATTGTTTTGTGTTACCTTATTCATATTTATCATTACGCTCATATAATCAATCACACCTTTTAATATTTAAAGGGCTTGCATTGCAAAATTTCAAGAATTACTCATAAATATATTTCGGAAAAATTTCCATTTATGTTAATACCTATTCTGTATTAATTAAAGAAAATAAATATTTTGGCTGCTAAAGTCTTGGGAGAGCTACACTCTCCAAATCTTCCTTGCCAAATAAAA
>CAYWBF010000489.1:0-2009 GCA_964456085.1 uncultured Eubacteriales bacterium | reverse complement strand
CAATACAATAAAATGGGTTGAGTACGTTCTTATAAACCATGTAACATTTTCTCTACCTGGCAAAAAAGCCTTATGCTGCTCTTCTTAACCTGTTGAGCCGATTGCGGTATGTATACATACTTATTCCTTTTTGCTCGCACTACTGTTCCTGTCGTAACCCGTTGCAACTATACAGTTTTTACAAAACATGTCGATTGTTATCAATATCAAAATGCGGTTTGAAGAAAGCCCAATACTAGCAAATGAAGTGGATAAAATATATAGAAAAACCATTGTGCAAATGTTCCACCTTTACCTCTTTGACCATTATAAAAGCTTAAAAGAATGATGGGTATAAGCATTCCCAATTCTTGAATACCAAATTGAACATCTAAAATACTTAAATCAAATATACCTTCAGTAAAAAAGCTAACCAAAAAGATGTGAATGTTCATGCTAAGAATCACATTCAGCAAAACCATCATGCAATATCCAAACGCTTGCTTTTTAAAGTTGCCATAAAAATAATCAAATACAAGAATAATTATAACGCCCCAATAACCCCAATTAGCAGGAGCGCTAAGTATAATCAAGAATAAGATTAAAAAAGCTCTTGCAATAGGATTTTTTAGATTTCTGCGGATATAGATTGAAAGCACCCCTAACAGAATCGTATAAATAACATTTAGAAAGAGAAAGGTTTGAATATTATAATCCGATAAAATGCCGCCGTTTAGGAAATACAAAAATGGAAACCAGCTTATGACTGCGAAAAAAGCTAGTCTCGACAAATATTTTTTAATATTCCGGGTATGGTGGTAACCCTCAACCGCAAAATAAAACATGGTAGGCGCCGCAGTCAGACCTATGATATGCATGAGAGTACCCATTGTGGACGGCGGACTAGATGGCACAAAGCTATATGCGATATGGTCAATTGCCATCGCAATTATCGCAATGAATTTCAAAGCATTGGCTGTTAAATAAACCCTTGGTTCACAACTGGTTGCATCTTTCATTTTCTGTACCCTCCAATAGTTAAAGTAATTATTATAATAGTTCAATTAGGAACGCAAGCATCAAATAAATAGTCAGCAAGAATCAATAACTAAGGAAACGAAAACGCTATCGTATTTATAAAACGGTTCAAGATAGTTTCAGGGAGTTATCGAAATCGTAGAAAACGTTTTCGTCTCAGATTCTCTTTGCTTGTTGGTATATGCAATTTTGAATTAGGCATGTTGTAGGTTTCGGAAGAGGTCTAATGAGAGATAGGAGACTCATAGACGCAAAAGTTTTTTTAAAAGTCAAGGGGCACAAAAAAATTTTTGTGCTTGATATTTCTTCAAAAATGTGAAGGGACGACCGTGAGCCTCCCCCCTCGAGCTACTTACCCTAACTACCTCAACAAAAAGCAATATCTCTAAAATAAACCACTTCAAATACCCCTACTAATACTCAATATCAACAAGCGTCAGCCCACTAGGGCCAATCGTCTTCCCTGCCCTTCTCCTATCCCTACTCCCAATAATATCCACAATACTATCCCCATCAATTTTACCCAAACCCACTTCCAGCAGTGTTCCTGCCATAATTCTCACCATATTATACAAAAACCCATTACCCCGTACCCTTATCCTAATCAAATCCCCCTCCTTTAAAACCTCTGCACAATAAATCGTCCGTACCTTATCCAAGACCTTTCCTCCGGTAGCGCAAAAAGCAGTAAAATCATATGTTCCCACAAAACCCTTGGCTGCCTTTCTCATTTCTTCTATATTTAATTCATAGGGAAAAAAATATGTGTAGTTTCTTAGCAATGGGTTTTTCCGCTTGCTGTTTAATATAAGATACTCGTAGGTTTTCGCTTTTGCAGCATATCTTGGGTGAAAATCTTCTTCCACAGCCTCTGCTTCCGTGACGCAAATGTCTGAGTTAAGCAGCGGATTAATTACATTAGGCAGCTTGTTAATAGGGATTTTCAGCTCGTCTATTTCAAATACTGCCTTTTGAGCCAGAGCATGAACCCC
>CAYWBF010000488.1:0-2015 GCA_964456085.1 uncultured Eubacteriales bacterium | reverse complement strand
CACCTATCAATGAAGTCCGTGGTTTGCGTTTCATTACTCATTGCCGACACTCCTTTTCTATATATTTCTTTAATTTCTTAGCAGCTCTATGAATGATAACACCGACATTGGATTCACCCATATCCAAGAGCTTTGCAATTTCGCAATTTTTCAAATCGGTTGCAAACTTCATTGATAAAATTTGCCTTTCCACATCCTTCAGCTTTGACATGGCATGGATAAGGGCTTTATTGTCCTCCGCCATGACAACAACCTCCTCCGGCTGCCTGTTGAAGGCCACCAGTCCCAGCAGTTCATCAATGGGGACAAAAAACTTAAATTTCTTCTTTCTTAAATAATCGGTAACAACATTTTTAGCTATGCCAATCAGCCATGCCTCTATGGGTGACTTCTCCGGTTTATAAGAATGATACTTGCGCAACACGTTTTCAAAAACCGTACTGGCCAGCTCCTCCGCATCAAAATGATTATTAATCCGGAAGCTGATGTAGTTGTAGACATTTTTATAATATTGCCTATAAATCGCTTCAAATGTTTGACAATCTAAACTTTGGTTTATATCGAGGGCCCTGCTCATATAAACGTCCATGTTGTCCTCCCTTCGCTGTGATGTTTTCATAAGGGTATACGTAAAAAGGGGAAAACTATTACAGTGATTAATAAAATTTATGGTAAATTTATTGCCATGCAATGATAGTGGCAAAGCTTATTCTGGGTAGTATAAATTAGCTGAACAGAGCTAAACACTATGTTTTATTTGGTCGATTTTTGTGGTAAGATACAGAAAGCAATTTGTATGCTTCCTGCTAGCGGATTTCCTGTGATTTTCCCTGCAACAAAAAGTGAATATAATATTCCAAATCGCTTTATTGCGAAAATTGAAAATTATGAAGCCAATAATATGGAGTATTACAAGAAAACTGCAGAGGATTTGAAAAAAGCTGTTAACGATGCGTTCAAAGAAATATATCTTAATACCTTTAAGTCAGTTGGCATAGCAGAAAAGAGGCAAGTAACTATTATAGAAAGGCAAATGGCCGATTTTTTGGAAGTGCATTGGCTGTATCAAGCGTATAAGAATGATGAAGATTATGGAGACGCTTACAACGCAATATTTAAAGGTTTACAGGCGGTCAAAAATATACGTCCCTTTGCTCAATGCAACGAATTTTGGGGGCGCAAGTGTACTCTTTTTCCAGAGTATAACGCTGTAGTTGTAAAAAAGGATGATAAGGGGGGATTTCCTGCTCACACTAACAGAAGTGAGATAGCAAGCTATATAGATATTACGGACAATAAGAAGCTAACATACATTGTAAAGCCAAAAGAAACTTTGTCAGCAATTGCGCTTTTTAAAAGGATATATGCGAATAATTGGAAAGTGAAATCCATCCGAAATATGCTTTTAGAAGTTTACTTCAATAAAATAACAAATTTTGAAGAATATAAAGATGCTTCTAGTGCCACATACATTGCGGATGCAATTTATGACTTATCTAATGGCAATGAGCCAATGAAGGATGAGTGTCCTGAAAATTTAATTGAGGTAGCGGGAAAAGTTTACGATGTTATTCAATTAAACAAGATTTCTCTAAAATCATACTATGCCTGTATTAAATTTGATTGGGACAATATGGGAGATGAGTACAGAAGGCTTGATAGTGAAATTGGACATGCAGATTTAAGTAAAAAAATATGTGAATTTGCACATTTGGCAAAAGAAATCATAGAAAACGATTGCCGTGGTCTCTGCGTGTATGCAGGTGGCGAAGACGTATTGGCATTCTTGCCCATACACACCCTATTTACTGGTCTGCAGAGGTTACATGAAGCATTTTTGGGCAAGACCCAGCTTACTTTTTCAGCAGGAATTGCTGTTGCTCATTTAATGCAACCGCTGAAAGAAGTTTTGATAACTGCAGGAAAGATGGAACAACAAGCAAAGCAGGCAGACAAGAAAAATGCTTATGCACTTTCACTTATTAAGCGCGGTGGGGAACCACGTGTGCTGTGCA
>CAYWBF010000487.1:0-2015 GCA_964456085.1 uncultured Eubacteriales bacterium | reverse complement strand
AAACAGGGATTTTTTGGAGTATCACACCGACCATGATATATTTGAGATAAAGCTTGATATGGGAAATGCTTTTAGATGGGCCAAGGACATTACTACTAATGAACGGGACGTGGTATTTGTACTTAATCCCGAACCGTTTATCTCCGCTGGGATAAACACAGCCACCCTAAAGGGTTGGAAGCTGGCTAAGATTCAGTATATGGAAAATGGAAAAACATTTGAGACAGAGAAGCTTTTAAGGGTTTATAATATTAAGTAGGCTTGAAAAAAATAGGGCTATAGGGAAACGATATTTAAAATAATCGTTTCCCTATAGCCCTATTTTATTTAAAAAACAATAAAAGCTCTAATGATGATTATTAACAGCAGTATACTGCTTAGACAAATCGCTCTCCATATGCACATCAAGATGCGGCTCTGAATCCATACCGAAAATTATCTTAAGCAAAATAGGAGCAACAATTGTAGTAGCAATAACCGCAAGCACTATCGGCGCAAACAAAAGCTTGCTGATTAATCCCATAGCAATGCCCCTATTGGCAATAATTAATGCAATTTCACCTCTGGATACCATACCGGCGCCAATTTTAAAGCAGTCGATATTTTTATATCCAAAAAGCTTTGCACCTAAGCCACAGCCTATCATTTTCGAGGCAATAGCTGCAACCAGCATGACTAAGGAAAAAGCGATTATACCAAAGTTCATAGACGGCAGCTCTACCTTTATTCCGATGCTGGCAAAGAAAATAGGAGATAAAATCATATATGACAGAGTTTCAAACCTGGCGGTTATATATTTGGTTTTATCTGTATTGGAAATTATAAGCCCTGCAATAAATGCTCCCGTAATATCGGCCACGCCAAAAAAATGCTCCCCGGAGAAAGCAAACAAAAGGCAAAAAACAAAGGCTGTAATAACAAACCGACGTTTATCCTCATGATAATGCTTAAACCACTTATCAAACACCTTAAAACTAATTATTCCAATAATAAACGACAAGACAAAAAATGCAGCGATCTTACCTAATACAACAATACTCTGGCTGGAAGGAGCGTTCATACTGGAAACAAGTGTTAAGCCTACGATACCAATAATATCGTCAATAATAGCCGCACCTAAAATAGCATTGCCTGCCTTAGTGTTAAGCTTGCCCATTTCCTTTAGGGTTTCAACGGTTATACTAACGGAGGTTGCCGTTAAAATAAATCCTATAAAAACATTCTGTAAAAATACGTTTACCCCTTCTACAGGGTTAGCATTAAAGAAGTACGCAACCACAAACCCAAAAGCCAAATGGACAACAACCCCAAACAGAGCTATGACAAATGCGGCCTTGCCCGTATTTTTTAGCTCCTTAATATCCGTTTGAAGTCCAGCCACAAACATCAAAACAATAAGCCCAAGCTCGGAGGTAAGGTTAATAAAATTCGTCTGATGCAAAACATTAAGCATAGCCGGCCCCAAAATAAGTCCGGCAAGTAAAGCCCCAACAACCTCTGGCATTTTTACTTTTTTTGTAGCTAGTCCCAAAATTTTTGTGCTGATTAAAATTAGAGAAATGTCAAGCAGGTACCTATAGGACATAAATTTTCATCTCCGTTTATAAATTTCTCTTTTCTAAATCCAATAAAAGCTTTTTACAATCAAGTCCGCCACCGAAGCCTGTTAAATGTCCGTTTGCCCCAATCACTCTATGGCAAGGAATAAAAATAGGAATAGGATTTTTGTTATTAGCCATTCCTACGGCCCTAGGTGCCTTGGGATTGCCTATTACCGCTGCTATATCCTTATAGCTTCTTGTTTCCCCATAAGGAATATCTTGCAGTGCGCTCCAAACCTTCATTCTGAAGGGTGTGCCCTCTAAAGAAAGAGGAAGGTCAAAATGCTTTCTTTCTCCGGAAAAATATTGAAGAAGCTGATTCCCTGCATTTTTTATTGTGTCGCTTTCAAACAGCTGTACATTCATTGGAGCCACTTCCTTATCAAATAGCATCCTAATTATTTTTTCATCCTG
>CAYWBF010000486.1:0-2018 GCA_964456085.1 uncultured Eubacteriales bacterium | reverse complement strand
GGTATTTTGTATTAAGTAATAACAAAATCTCCATACTAGCATAGCATAATTAAACTAATGTGAGTTCGACTAAATTGCAAAAACCGCAATTTAGTCGAACGAAACGTGAAAATTGTTTCGCAATTTAAGTCGCTAAAGCGGCTTATTCGACTTCGTCGAACTCACGTTAAACTACGGAATTAGAAGAACCTTGCGTAATAAGAAGCTCGCCAAAAGGTTGGGCTTCTTTTTTCGATATACAAAAATTTGGCCTCTTGGGGTAAACCCAGGAGGCCATTTGTCGACAGTCTGAAGCAGTGCCACAAGAGCACTGCTTTTTGTTACTGCCGAACGGCGTTATTAAAATACAACCTATTGTTAATGGCCCACTCCTTGGTTTGGCTAAGCTCCTCGTACTCCTGAAAGGCTTTACGCATTATTTGCTTCTCGTCATAAAATTTTAATAGATGATAAGCCTCATGCTGCTTATAGAACCCAACATCTGCAAAGTATTCCTCAGCTTGTGGCTTACAGAAAAAGGAATCTGTAGTCATAAGATACCAATGAACCGTCTTTAGCACCATGTCCTCGTAGCCTCTAAAGCTGTATTCTGTTTTGCCTATATACTTTACTATTCTTGCAGTTACCCCTGTTTCCTCCTTTACCTCTCTTAGGGCGGTTTGTTTATGGGTTTCGCCCCCTTCAATGGTTCCTTTTGGCATAACCCAGCCCATATAACGCCCGTTTTGGTTTTTATAAAGCAAAAGCACTTTGCTTTTATGTATGACGACACCTCCACAACTAATTGCTGAAATCACGTTAATTCCTCCGATTTTCACGAGAATTATATGCCACTTTCTTGCCACCTTGGTTAAAATCGGCGTTGCCAAGTGCTTTTGACAACGCCAAGGAAGCATATTCACTAAAAAAAGTATATACCCTTTGTGAATATTTTTCAACATAAAAAATTTTATAAAGCAATTTACAAAAGAATACCTTGCTTTAATGGGAAGTTCTTCTCTTGCGGCCCTTAAATGGTGATGCTTCAATGTGAGTTTTCATTTTTCTAAAACCGGAAATCCATATATATATAAGGAAGGGAATGAATATAAACATTAAATATGGTAAATTGGACAATAGAATAAAATCATATATGCCATGAACCAAAAATGGCACAATAAAGGCGCCTATTATATGGCGAGTACGTTTTTCAGGCTCATATTTGGAGAGGGCGAAATAATATCCCATAAGAATCCCAAAAAAACCATGGGCAGGTACGGAAATAATTGCTCTGGAGATTGCTGTTTCAAACCCACCCATTGTAGGATTGTAAACGTACATAACATTTTCTACCCCGGCAAAGCCTAGAGAAATAAAAACAGAATAAACGATTCCATCAAACCTCTCGTTAAAATTGTTATCCTTCCATATTAAAAAGAACAAAACCACATACTTGAAGCCTTCCTCTACAAGAGCGGCAACAGCGAAGGATAGAAAGAAAGCCTCCATAAGCACACCGCCGTTCGGAATATAAAAGGTAATAAGCTTTTCCGTCAAAACTATAGGCGTGGTTATAAGAGCGCCAAAAATCAACCCCAAAAATAACAGCCGTAACGGTTCCTTCTCATATTTATCTCGTATAAACACATAAAAAGCGCAAATTAAAATGGGAGAAACGGCTAAAACAAATAAGCTTTGCATATTTTCACTCCTAAAAAATAATATTAGCTTTTGTAGTATTTATATTTTTTATTCAATAGAAAAGGCACACTGCAGTTTTTCGCAATGTGCCTTTTTTGATTGCAACTATTTTTATTTTGTTTGAAAGCTGGAATTATAAACTGTATGGGTAAGCTTAAACCTGCTTACGCAGTAGTAAGAATTACCGCAATTAAAGGGCGTGCCGTTTTTTAAGTACGCTACAATATACGACCTAATCACCGGGCTTCCCTTTGGAATTTGCAGGTGAAGCGCTAAATATTCATCAGCTATAACAGCGTCAAGAATTTGGTCAGCGTAAAAAAAGTTTAACCCCGTAT
>CAYWBF010000485.1:0-2021 GCA_964456085.1 uncultured Eubacteriales bacterium | reverse complement strand
AGTCAAGAAATCTTTTCAAGACAGAGGTAGACTTTTCGGTGGACAGCTTGGCAAGGCTTGGGTATGTAGACGAAATCATTAAGCCGCAAGAAACCAGAAAACGCATTATTGCCGCACTGGAGATGCTTTATTCTAAAAGAGTAAAGGGTGGTGCATAATGAGCGTAATGACAGTGGGGCTGTCATCTGCCCTAATCGGCATGGTAATAGTTTTGTCGGTGCTGGCTCTTATTTCTATTTTGATTAGCTTTTTTAAGCCTCTGTTTGGCGAAAAAGAGAAGAAGGTTGAAGTACCACAGGAAACAACCGTTGCTGTTGTGCCACAGTCCTCTACAGAAATCCATATGGATGAGGAGAGCGAGGTTGTTGCGGCTATTATGGCTGCAATATATGAGCTTAGCCGCCTCGAGGGTGTAAGCAGCGATAGACTTGTAGTAAGAAGTATTCGTAAAATTGAAGGTTGGAGATAATATTTTTTTGGGAGGAATAAGCTTGAAAAATTACAGAGTTACTGTTAACGGGAACGTTTATGAGGTTTGTGTAGAGGAGGTAGGGGGTTCTAGTGCTCCTCAAGCTGCCGCACCTAAGGCGGCTGCGCCAAAACCGGCGGCACCTGCTCCAGCTCCATCTGCCAGTGCAGCTGGGCAAAAGGTGACCAGTCCTCTGCCGGGAACCGTTGTTGATGTAAAGGTAGGGGTTGGCTCTGCCATTTCTAAAAACCAGGTGGTTATAATCCTTGAGGCTATGAAAATGGAGAATGAGATCGTTTCGCCTTACGAAGGAAAGCTTGTAGCCGTTAATGTAAACAAGGGTGATTCCGTAAACACCGGTGACCATCTGTTTACAGTTGGTTAGCCAACGGAGGTTATGTGAATGAACTTTTTTGAACTGATTGGGGAAGCGGTATCAGGATTAATAACCGGCTCCGGCTTTTTTCAATTGTTTGCTGCCGGAGGCTACAAATATGTAATAATGATTTGCATTGCCCTGTTTTTTCTTTATTTGGCTATTGTAAAGCAATATGAGCCGCTACTTTTGCTACCTATTGCTTTTGGTATGCTACTGGTTAATTTGCCCGGTACAACACTTATGTTTAAAGGCGACCCGTCTACCCATACTGTTGGCGGTTTGTTGTATTACCTTTATATGGGGGACGAGCTGGGGATTTTTCCGCCGCTGATTTTCCTTGGGGTAGGAGCCCTGACGGATTTTGGGCCGCTTATTGCAAATCCTAGGTGTCTGCTCTTGGGTGCAGCGGCGCAATTTGGAATATTTACATCATTTTTAGTGGCTCTTGCCCTTGGCTTTACTTTGCAGGAGGCGGCAGGTATAGGTATTATTGGAGGGGCTGACGGGCCAACGGCTATTTATTTAGCTACAAGGCTTGCACCACATTTGCTTTCTACTATTGCTGTATCTGCATATTCCTATATGGCTCTTGTTCCTATAATTCAGCCGCCTATTATGCGTGCTCTTACCACGAAAGAGGAACGGGCCATAAAAATGGAGCAGCTAAGAACCGTGTCCAAAAAGGAAAAAATTCTTTTTCCTATAATTGTTACTATTCTAGTTATAATGATTCTTCCCGACTGCGCGCCTTTAGTAGGAATGTTAATGCTTGGGAATTTGTTCAAAGAATCGGGTGTTGTGGGACAGCTTTCTAAAACTGCTTCGGACTCCTTGATGTATATTGTTACAATTTTTATCGGCGTAACCGTTGGCGGTACAACTAAGGCTGACACATTTTTAACCTTAGCCACTATTAAGGTGCTGGTTCTTGGCTTGGCGGCTTTTGCCGTTTCCACAGCATCGGGGGTAATCTTCGGAAAGATTATGTGCAAGCTTACAAACGGCAAGGTTAACCCATTAATCGGCGCAGCTGGTGTATCCGCCGTTCCAATGGCAGCCAGAGTAGTGCAGAAGGTAGGTGCAGAGGAAAATCCTAACAACTATCTGCTTATGCACGCCATGGGGCCAAACGTAGCCGGGGTTATTGGCTCTGCCGTTGCCGCTGGGGTATTT
>CAYWBF010000484.1:0-2026 GCA_964456085.1 uncultured Eubacteriales bacterium | reverse complement strand
ATGCTATATCTCCTGCTCCGCACCACGATATTTATTCCATAGAGGATTTGCGGCAGCTCGTGTATTCATTAAAGGAAGCGACCGACTATAAAAAGCCTGTTATTGTCAAGATTGCCGCTGTGCATAATGTAACGGCAATAGCAAGCGGAATTGCAAGAAGCGGTGCAGACATCATATCCATTGACGGTTTTCGCGGCGGTACGGGAGCCGCACCCACAAGAATAAGGGATAACGTGGGTATCCCCATAGAACTGGCACTTGCAAGCGTTGACAAGCGACTTCGTGATGAGGGCATTCGTGATAATGTGGGGCTTGTTGTAGGCGGAAGTATTCGTTCCAGTGCCGATATTGTAAAGGCAATAGCCCTCGGTGCTGATGCTGTTTATATCGGAACGGCGGCACTGCTTGCTCTTGGCTGTCATTTGTGCAGAAGCTGTCACGGCGGTAAATGTAACTGGGGTATCGCAACGCAAGTGCCTGAGCTTACAAAACGCTTAAATCCTGACATCGGCTATAAAAGGCTTGTAAACTTACTGACAGCCTGGGAACACGAGATAAAAGAAATGATGGGCGGCATGGGCATCAATTCCATTGAGAGCTTAAAGGGTAACCGCCTTATGCTTCGCGGCGTTGGCTTAAACGAAAAGGAGCTTGAGATTTTAGGCATAAAATATGCGGGAGAATAAAGCTACGAACGAAGTATTGTATGAGGAAAAGTCTTTACGGCTCTAAGGCAGACATAAGCACTTGCAGAAAAGCGGAAGATTTACAGAGGGCGGCTCTTGATTATATCCGTTTTATTGAAAATGTGTAGGCTGTACCATTAAAAATGTATCGGTCGGAGCCAACAGGGAGGATTATTTAGTGTTATGAAGAAAGTATATGTAAACGAAAAATGGTGTCTTGGGTGTCATCTTTGCGAATATTATTGTGCTTTTGCAACAACTAACGAAAAAGATATGGCAAGAGCATTAAAGGGTATGAAGATTAACCCTAAGATAAATATAGAGGAACATGATGGAATCAGTTTTGCAGTTTCTTGCCGCCATTGTAAAGAGCCGCTTTGCGTTAAAGGTTGTATAACAGGCGCATTGACAGTAGTTGATGGTATTATAGTCATAAACAAAAATAAGTGCATAAACTGTTATACTTGCATACTCTGCTGTCCCTATGGAGCAGTATCACCGTCTGACGAGGGTGCTGTGGAGAAATGCGAACTGTGTGTTAAATCAAACATAGGAATTCCAAGATGCGTTGAGGGTTGCCCAAACGGAGCAATAGTATTTGAGGAAAGAGGGTGAATAAGTTGAAGTATGTTATCATAGGTAATTCGGCCGCAGGAATTGGTGCTGTAGAAGGTATCAGGCAGATTGATAAGCAAGGTGAAATATTAGTAATTTCAGATGAGCCGCACCATACATACTCACGACCGCTTATATCTTATCTTCTTCTGGGCAAAACAGATGAACAAAGAATGAAATATCGTGATGATGATTTTTATGTTAATAACAATGTAAATTTGTGTACAGGAGTTAAGGTTGCAAAAATAAGCCAAGACCAAAAAATTGTTACGTTAAACGATGAGAGCATTGTTCATTACGATAAATTACTTGTTGCCACAGGCTCGTCTGCATTTGTTCCCCCGTTTGACGGACTTGAAAAGGTGAAAAACAAATTTACCTTTATGAGTCTTGATGATGCAAAGGCATTAGAAAAAAACCTAACAAGCACGGCACGTATCTTGATTGTCGGTGCAGGGCTTATCGGGTTAAAGTGTGCCGAGGGTATCTTGGACAGAGTGGCAAATGTAACTGTCGTCGACCTTGCCCCAATAATACTGTCAAGTATTTTAGATGATACAGGGGCAAAAATAGTGCAAAAGCATATTGAAGCACAAGGTATATCTTTCAAGCTATGCCAAAAGGTAAGCAGTTTTTCAGAAAACACCGCCACCCTTGACAGTGGTGAAGAAATACCATTCGATGTTCTCGTTTTGGCGGTAGGTGTTCGTCCAAACACGGAGCTT